>CAYPYC010000018.1:0-12262 GCA_964414905.1 uncultured Dehalococcoidia bacterium | reverse complement strand
GTCCAATCCAAATGGAACAGTTGATAATAGGTCCCGATGGCATATTGAACTCTATGAAAGAAAATACGGTATATATAGACCACACTACTAATTCATTCAATACAGTGCAAAAAGTTAGTACGCTATTATCGCAAAAAGGGGTAAATATGTTGGATGCTCCTGTCAGTGGTGGAGTTGAAGGTGCAAAAACAAGAGATTTGACTTTATTGGTAGGAGGAGAACCAAAAGTCGTAAAACATAGCATGCCTATATTAAATGCAATTGGCAAAACAGTATTACATGTAGGTGATATTGGTACAGGTACGATTTGTAAATTAATGCATAACAGCGCCAGTTTATCTATGATGCTTACGATGGTTCAATGTTTAACCACAGGAGTAAAAGCTGGGGTAAATGCTTCTACCATCGTTGAGGTATTTCAAAAATGTGCTTTAGGGAAAAACTTTGATTTGCAGGTGAGATTACCTAACACTCTGTTCAAAGGAGATTTTGACCCTAGATTTTCATTAAAACTAGCATATAAAGATTTGAAACTAGCAATGGAAATAGCTGATAAGTTCAACGTGCCTTTTTCGATTCCTGAAATTTGTGAAAAAGAGATGTCCCAGGCAATCTCTAGAGGCCTAGATATGAAGGACAGTTCAATTTTTCTTACGATGCAAGAGGAAAAAGCTGGAGTTGAAATACGCACTAATTAATAAAAATTAAATTCAACAATTTAATTAAGGTACATTATGTCAAATAAAAAAGTTAAAGCAATTTACAGTCACACTATAGGTGTGGTCGCAATGGAAGGAAGAGGATTCAGTAACCCCGTCGATTTAGCTATATCAAGCGAAAATCGGATTTATGTACTGAGCCGAACAAACCCTGAGCAGCCTGAAGGAATCAGAATAGGAATCTGCAATATGGAAAGTGAATATTTTGGAGATTTTGGCGAATACGGAACTGGCAGAGGACAATTTATATGGCCTACAGCTTTAGCTATTGACGAAGATGACAATGTATATTTAGCAGATGAACACAACAGCCGTATATCGATATTTGATAAAACTGGAACATTTATTGATTGCTGGGGCGAATTTGGTAACGCAAAAGGACTTATAAACGGACCATCTGGTATATGTTTTGACTCCTCCTATAATCTTTTAGTTGTAGATCAATTTAACAATAGAGTACAAAAATTCACTAAAGAAGGTAAATATTTAGATAATTGGGGTTCCAAAGGCAATATGGAAGGTCAATTTAACCTACCTTGGGGTATATCAGTCACCGCAAACGGGGAAATCTTAGTAGCAGATTGGGGAAACAATAGGATACAAAAATTCTCTCCCACAGGTGATATTTTAGAGTCTTATAGTACTTTCGAAAATACAGGACACTGTCTTAAAAGACCGTCATCTGCAGTGCAAGATAGCGAAGGTTTTGTATATGTCGCTGATTGGGGAAATGAAAGAGTTCAAATAATAGATAATGCCGGAAACCACTTTCAAGAACTAAAAGGAGATTCAGGACTCTCGCCATGGGCAGAACAATTTTTTGAGGCTAACAAAGACCAAGCTATAGCAAGAAGCAAATCAAACTTGGAACCCAAGGTAGATCCAGAAATACAAGCTCCTTATGAAGTTTCGGCTAGGATTGAAAAATATTTCTGGGGTCCAGCCTCCATAAAACTTACCAGTAACGGCAAACTACTCATTGTAGAAACAAACAGACACAGAATCCAAGTTTATTCCATAATCTAATCATTTCAACCCAAACAACATTATTCATCCAAAATCCCGACTAACCTTGCTCTCCAATAAGCATCCATCCATGAAGTAACAGTCTCTATACATGTGATATGAGTACGGTATTGCACCGACTCTCGCAGTTTATCTCCATCTTCATCTATATTTCTTACTATATGATCTTCGTCCATATTTCCCAATATTTTCAAACATAACTCACCAGCCTCTTCATCCAACCTATATTTGTAGGCTAACGTTGCCAAACTTGCAAACAAAGCTGTGATCCAATTATTTTTCACATCAGTTTGCCACCCACCTAAAGCATGCATATTATTACTAGCGCCAGTCTTATACCTCTCGAGACTCCAGGTATCTGCATTAAAATAACCCATTTCAGTAAATGTATAATCGGGATTAATCGCGGTCTTAGCAGCTCTCCAGTAACCATCTATCAATCCTAACCAATCAGCGTCACCAGCCAATTCACTTTCAAGAAGAAAATACTCAGCTGTCTCAGCCCACAAAAACCATTCTTTTATTTCCCCATGGTGGCGGTTTTTTAATTTCAAAACATCGGCATCAATACAATGACCAATTCTTTTCTTAACTTCTTTAAGAAAACGCTTCTCCCCAGTCAATTTATATGCTGCATGTATAGGCACCATCACTTTCATATCACTAGCATATGGCGCCCCGGTATTTTCGGGATCCTGTCCATGGGCAGCAGCACCTATCCCACTACTTGACACACCAGCATACACGTATTTGTAATCATTTCTTATCCACCAATCTGCCTGAGCTGCTAAATATCTACCAGCTTTTTCAACCGCATCTTTATCGCCAAAATCAACTGCATATCTCCAAATACCTAAACCCGGCATTATTGTTTGATCGACACTTGTCTCATGGTAGCATTTATCAATTGCATATTCATTTCGCATACCACCGTATGGCTTAGCCACCCAACCTGGCTCATACTCTAAACCTCTTTCCCATACCCATGACAAATGTTCAAAACCAGCATCAGCTCCAACTTTCGCGGATATATCGTTCGTCACCCGATATCTGTTTGCTTGTGAAACAATCAATCTCCCTGCACACCAATTTGCATCTTCATACATATAATATTGATGCCATGGCAATCCGAAATGATCCCCTAAAATCGTATCATCAAAAGCCTCATATTCATTGCCTAGCACATATTTAGCACACCATTCTGGGGTTAACGGATCTCCTTCTGGATATGTTAGATATGATCGAATCAAACCATGTCTATCTCGTGCTTTATTAAGTACCAAATCCAAAAATTTTTGCGATTGTAAAAATAAACTCATGAATTTACTCCATCACTTCAATTAGCAACGTTATCCGCGGGCAGGTTCATCCATTTCTGATTTTGCTTTTAAAACTAAATCAGCAAGATGACCATCATTAGCTAATCTTTGTTCAAGGTGCTTCATCCGGCACTTTCCAGCAGTTTCAATCATTACCATTCCATATGCACGCTCGGACCAAAATCTTGCAAGATTTCCTATATCATCCTTAAGCAAAGATAGATCTTCATTTGAATAACGTTCTGAAAAATTCATTGTGAACATCCTTCTGCTGTCCCCACCACCAAAAGAGGAATGTTTTAATCGATGATTGAACACAACTAAATCTCCAGGAATAGACTCTAATGCTACTGCAGGAACATCTATTCCAGTTATACCCCATAGCTCTTCTTGTTTTTGCTGTTTAGAATTCTGCGAAGCTTGTTGTAAAGATTCAGAAAAAACATCTCCAACATTATGGCTGCCAGGGATAACTCTCAAACATCCTGTATTGACAGTAACAGCATCTAAATACATCGCCATCTTAATAGAAAGATATTTTTTTCTTGTATATCCATCAGAATGCCATCCAGTATCGCCAACATAAAAATTCCCATCGCTACTCGCATAATTGTAATCGTCACCCAAAATTGATGAAGCAATTCCATCTACCGCTTCATTATCAAGAAGAGCACTTAAATATTCATCTTCATCTATAAATGGAAGCACAGCAGACCTTTGTTTTTTGTCATGTTTTCTACCGTGATGCCCTCCTCCAATGCCACTCCAAACCCTTTCAAAACCTTGCGTGATTTCACTTATTTCATTTGCAAAAAGATTTTTGAATACCAGATAACCAAAAGTTTTAAAAAAATTTATTTGCTGATTAGTCAAATACATAACAACCTTCCTTTTAAATAAATTTTTAATCTGTAACTGTGACTGTAGCTCTCATATCATCGTGAAATTTACAAATAAATTGATATTTGCCTGGTTTATCAAATTTAAATAAGTAACTTGCGCCCTGAGAAAGTTGTGGACTATCCAATAAGTCTGATATGGACTCTCCAGTAACAGTGTGAAAGTCAGAATGCTTATTTATCCATTTGACTTTTGTTCCAGATACAACGTTAATATGTTCAAATTCGTAGCCTGTTATCTCGGATACTAAGCCAACAAATGTGTCTTCTGAAGATGTTTCTTCAGGCTCAACGGTAGAAAATTTTATTCCAATCCTAAGGCTTTGATTGTCAATTTCTTCCAGTAAATCTTTTTTGAAATTTTGCACCTGCGTATCTCTTTCACTAGCAGATTCATGAACCCACTTATCCGGCAACCACGTACCTATTGAAACAGTTACTTCATCTATTTTTAGAACGCGACAGATTGCTCCCTGACTTTTATCAACCAAGAATGACTCGCAATAGGTTTCAGATATATCAATCACTTTACTAAGATGTTTAGGCTCAAATGTCTTTGATTCATCAGCCACATCAATAGAAGTCTGGATATTTTCAGGAGTGGGTGTATGTATTGGTGTAACATCGGAAAAAACTATTTTTAATTTATCTAATCCTTGTTCTTGAAAGTTTTTTAAAACAAGATCTCTATAGACTGCAATTTTAGACTCATTAGGAGTCCATAATGAAATCAATATTGAATCTTTAGTAGGTTCTACTTTACAGATAGCTGAATCACCTTCAGCTTCAACAAACATTTTGCAATACTTGTCGCCGATTAAAATAGCTTGAATGGTCATTAAAAGACTATCAGGAGTGGGCATAACTGGTATTGGAGTCATTGTTGGAGTGGCAGTGCTGGTCGGAGTCGGCGTTGGAGGAACTTGAGTTGGGGTAGGAGTTGGAGGAACGGAAGTAGCTGTCGGTTCAGGTGTAGAAGTAGGCTCAGGTGTCGCCGTTGGAATACGAAGAGAAACGGGAGTATCGACTATCTTTTGTTCTAACACATCTATATTGGTTGAAGTTTCAATCTCTTCACTAGAAGAATCCCCACATGAAATTACAACAATCAACGCACCAAGACATAAGATATTAGCAATAATACCGTATAGTTTAGATTTCATATAAATATGTTACAGCTTTGCAGATTTATTTGTAATTGATTTGAAATATATTTATTGTACTTTAAAAAATAATTGCTCAACTCTATATAGACACAAATAAAAATAAAGGCAACTATAGATTAATTTTATTTTTTATATAATCCTATAAATTCAAATCAGTTTGAGCTAAATAGCAGTTTATTAGCCAGAACAATTACTGCGGTTTAATAGAGAGACCATATATTAATAAACCTAATAACATTTTTTAGTCGTATACGGAGCGATAATGAAAGCAAACAAAGTAGTAACCAATCTGAAAGCAGGTAAAACATCTTACGGCTGTCAATTAAATTCCCCTTCCTCAGAACAAATAGAACTATTAGGCATGGCTGGTTTTGACTTCGTCTTGTTTGACGGGGAACACGGCACCTTCACACCTGACACTCTAGAAGACCAAACTCGCGTAGCTGAAATGTCCGGTCTAACAACCTTCGCCATGGTACCAAATGTTGAAAGTTCTACCATCCATTCTTTTCTTGAAAGAGGCATTCAAGGCATACATGGACCAAATATAACCACAAAAGAAGATGCTGAAAAATTGTCTATAGCTTGTCGTTATGCACCGGAAGGAATGAGAAGTCTATCATTTTCACGAGCAACAAATTTCGGACATGGCCCAGAAAGAAAAGATTATATGGCACATGCAAATTCGCAAATGATTGTAATAGCTTTATTAGAACACATAGACGTACTTAAGAATTTAGACCAAATATTGGAAGTCGAAGGCATTGATTTCTTTGCTATTGGCCCCAAGGACTTAGCACAATCACTTGGTTTGCCAGGACAAATGAACCATCCAAAAGTCAAAGAGTTTGAAGATATTGTGGTTAAATCAGTCCACAATAAAGGAAAAAAAATGTCAGGAGATGCATATAGAGCAGTAAAGGCATCACAATTATTCTATAATGCTGCAAAATCATTTATTCAATAACAATAGTCGCAAATTGGGACTATATGTATATTAGGATGGACAACCAACTAAACAAATAACTGATTTATATATACATTATGTATAGACAATAAGTTAGACAAATGTCTATACAAATCCATAGATTAGAGAAAAAATCTAAAAAACATTATCATTTCAATATAAATTTATCAAACCTTTGAGGTGCGCAATGAAATCAAATCAATCTATAACCTCACATCCACAAATACAATTAACCAATATAAATGATGTGGAATCTAGTCATGACATCAATTCACCATGGTCTGAAGTAGTAATAAGTGATGGAAGAAACAGGGTCAGTCTTATTTCAGGCCCGCCTGGAACTCCACCCGACCCACACCTGCATCCAGATTACAACGAATGGTGGATCAACATTGGTGGCATCACACAATGGCAAGTTGGGCAATATGAAAAACTGCAAGCTGAGTTTGGCGATGTCGTTATAGCTCCAGCAGGATATAGTCACGATATAAGACCAAAAGGCAAAACCAATGCTTTACGACTAGCAGTTTCTTCTCCTAATAGCAACCACGACATTCATGGCGTATCTCCGTCTCGATGGGTACCAATAGATTATAATCTAAAGCCACCAAATCTACTCCATACTAAATTAAACTCATTAATTGAAGAAAATCAGGCGAAATCACACTGGGCTCAAACAGTTGTTTCTGATAATAGAAATTCAGCTGAAATAGTAAAATTTGGCAAATCAACAAAAAAAACCAACAACAGTCCTGTAAGTGACGAATGGTGGGTGATTTTCAAAGGGAACCTCGAATTAAGCATCAAAGAAGATGACTATTCTTTAAACCTGAAAGAAAAAGATATAGTACTCATAGAGTCTGGCACATCTTACGGTTTATGCCCATTAAACGATTCAGGAGCTATAGCAATATCAGTTAAGGGACCTGAGAGATATAAATAAATTCCAGCCTAAATTTTGTTTGATTAATTTATAGCAATTATCTTGAAAACAATACTGCTAACAATATAATAGGTATTAAAATTTGGAATATAAATACGGAAAAGAAAAGTATAATTTTAAATTTCGTGCTAATTAACTACTCCCTACTCTAAGTCTATAAATTCTAGTAATAACAAACATCAGATTATAACTATACTCTCATAAAAATACATCTGTTCAGGTAAGCAATAGTCTGTTATGATTCCACAAAACCATAACTAAACTAATCCAATTTCTCATTTTATTTATTTAGATATGAATATAAACCTAGATAAACTAAAAAACACAAAAGTTATAATAGGAATAATAGCAATTATTTTGATAATTGGTTTTGTAGTTGGGCTTTATTCCTCTATAATCTTGCTTAAATCCGAACCAGAAACTTCTTATTTTGCATTAAATTCAGGTAGTTCAGACAATGCATTCATATTACCTACGACCTCAGAACTTGCCGTTGCTGAAGGATGGGAAGGTCAAGGACTATGTATCCCTGGAAGAGGAAAATTTGCTACTAAAGAAACCACTCCATACATATTAACCTACAACACCGCAGGACAACTCACCAGTATCTATTTGATAAGTAAAGACGAAATGCCATCACCTTGGAAATTAGGTGAAAATCTTATTGCTTCAGGAACGGAACTAATAGATTACCAACATTGGAATCTTCTAGTGCATTTTGATAATCCCTTGAGTGCATGTATAACTCTTCAGAGTAAAAACACCACTGGATACTGCGATCCAATTCAATGTGACCTGAGAGGAAGTGGCGAAAGGGCAACACCAACTCCCTATATATCACCTACTCCAACTCCACAAGCATCTTCTATTGTTCAAAAAGTAACAGCCAATCTGACATCTTCAAAACCTTTAAATCTCAACTCAGATTCGGACCCAGATGAAATATCAAAAATGATAATTAATAACGCTAATGGTAATTCAGCAAATCTGGCAAATGTATTATCTGACATTGTTTCAAGTTTGCAAAATACTGAATATGTAAGTAACACATGGATAGATAATGTATCTCACAAAGGTATAAAAGGAACTGTTAATAGTGACTTGTTACAGGGTTTAGTTTCTGATGTGCCATCTAGCATTGATTTAAATCTCACTATTTGGATAAATGATGATCACCACATAAAACGCTTAAAAATCGAAGGTGCTTTAAGTGCGTCCGATTCCAGTGATTCTGCAAGAACATTCGAATTATCAGAGGTCGAATAAACACCAAAAAACTATGAACCACTACTCTAAACCAAATCAACACCTAACAAGCTACTATCAGGTAAATATTTCATGTTAGCCAAAATCCAAAATCCAAAAATATTAATGCCTACAATTTTAATATTATTATTGATAGGTATATCTATCGGATTTATATTCGGACTAATCTCTTCTGATTCAACTCCAGAAAGGTATATTGCCCTTGATAGTGGAGGGGCCATAATCGCTGGTGACCAGGGTAATGTATGGGGGCAAGCGGGAACTGGGAAACAAACCCTTGAAACTCTTTTACCTACCACTTTGTTAGAAGCTAAAAACAGCGGTTGGGTTGAGAGAAGTTCTTGTATTGCAAATAAAGGAAAATATCTGACTCAAAAAGATTCACAATATTTATTAATATTTAACATTCAAGACGAGTTAATAGGAATTTATCTTGTTAGCCAATCCGAAAAACAGTCACCATGGATAAAATCTGAATCACTTTCTGTTGGTTCGCAAAACATACTCGATTATCCTCATTGGAATCTTGTTGTAAATCTCAAAAATCCTTCTAATGCATGTGACCCAGTATAAAGCAAAAGTTTTTTAGCCAAACCCTAGTTCTTCATTTATTTCATCTTGATAAAGAGTGACTTCCTCTGAGATTATTTCATCAAAAGTAACCATTCTACCCTGTAGGCTCGATTCGTACGCACCGAGTATAGCAGCTACTGCATGCATACCAACTTCACCCGTTACTTCAGGAGTGCCGGCATTGATTATAGCGGAAGCAAAATCATAAAATTCTATAGCCATAAGCTTCGAATCAATATCTTGACTAGGTAATTCATATGTCAAATTACCTTTGCCAAAAAATACTTCGGTTATTTCATCTACGGGAGATTTATTAAGTAATTTTACAATATCATTCCCTTTAACAACGGAATTTTCCAGTTTTAACACAACTGGTTTGCCATTACGATCGCCAGGAGCATAAATTGCCCCCCATCGCCCATGAAGACTTCTTTGAAATTCTCTTCCACCTCTACCGGCCGATATATATGCCATTGACACCATGGCACCGGTCACTGTTTTATACATTCCTACCACAGAATCTTCACCAGTTGCATCTATAAAATCGGGATACGTTTGAAATCTGGTTTTGTAAGATTCAAGTTCCCAAATTTCAGCTTCTGGTTTTTTTCTAATAGGTTCAACTATCATCCCACAACCATAAACCTGTTCAAACCTTCCTAAATAATATTGGAAAATATCTGCCATATGAACACCATAATCCAAGCCTATTGCACCCATATTTTTCAGATGTCTCCAAGGGGTTATTCTAAATGAATCGTCTCCTCCCAACTCGTTAGAAACCATATAGTAAGGGTCACCAATCAGTCCTTCATCTACTATAGCTTTGACCAACCGATTACTAGGGTCTCTCCTTAAATTTTCTGTTGTTGCTAGCACTGTTGAGGTACTCTGTGCTGCTTTAATTATTTCTTTACATGCTTTTATCGTCAAAGCTAATGGTTTTTCTACCATAGCATGTTTACCCGCCTTTAAAGCGGGTATCGCTAAAGAATGATGACTGGCCGGTTGAGATACTACATCAACTGCAACAATTTCAGAATTATTCAACACATCATCAACATCATAAAAAACCATTGGGGTTTTTCCAAAAAGTCTTTCTACTTCTTTGGCAGCGAAATCTGCATTCTGTTTTTGGTTATCGCATACAGCAACAATTTCCACATTGCTTATACCACTGTCTTCTAATTCTTTATATCCGAATAAATGTCTATGGCCCATACCTCCACATCCAATCAAACAAAGCGGTATTTTATTCAAGCATCAACCTCCTTTAAAATTAATCTTTTAATCAATTAGAGACATTAATTTAATACCCAAGAGACCTCAAATATTTCAGGTTTTCATTACAAGACTCAACGGCCCCTGTATCAGCTCCACTTCCAAGTTCTCCAACCACCCAACCATCATAACCAATATCAATTAAAGAGTTCTTGACCTGCATAAAATCAATCAACCCTCTTCCACGGCCCATAACACAAAACTTACCATGATCGACATCTTTCAAATGAACATAACCTAACCGATTAGAATATTTCTTTAATTGAGCAATTGGATCTTCGCCCATTAAAGCTGACACCGATACATCCAAACATATTTGCAGCTTAGGCACATAGGAAACCAATATATCTTGCTCCTGTTCAGTTTCTATTAATGAAGCAGGATGTGCATGAAATGCCAATACTTGTCCAAAACCTAAAGCATATTCAATCAATATTTGTATCTGTTCAGAAAATCTTTTAAATTCATCTTGGGTTGGTTTGCGATTTAATGGTCTCTGCGGCCCCGTAAATGCGTATATTTCTGCTTCGAATTCTGCACCGTATTCAATCCGTCTTTTTTCACGTTCCAGCATGTTATTCGAATCACTATAAATATCATCAACACGACCAAACATTGAGGCTAGTACTAATCCGTTATTTTTTAATTTCTTGGCCAAATGATTAGGAGTACCAAGCCAATCAAGAGACAAACTGATTAGTTCTACCCCTTTCCATCCAGCTTTAGCAATATCATTGAACATTTCATCTAGATTTGGTGTTTTACCCCAAGAGTTCGTATTGTATCCCAATTTAAAAGAGTGGGATTTATTCATAAGAGCCTCCAAATACGCCACTATTTTTGCACCATAGACTAAAAATCTATTCTATTGGATTTCCATATGCTTTGGATCCAACATCTATCTGCCTATCATCCATGTCGATATTGCCTGTACCAACCCAATCTATGTTCCCAGGAGGAGATAGAATCCAATCCCTACGATTTAAAATATATCCCCTGATAAAGGCACGTGGAGCATCTTCATTGATGTAGTTTACAACTAAAATCGACCCATCATCCAACTCTACCCATCCAGAATATCCAGAATCAGTAACTATATTTCGATCTACATCTATGATTTGAAACCTTTGCATCTCTTCGGAATTAAAGGGGGCAGATAAATCATCTCCATGAAGAGACCACTCTTGACTCTCAACGAATAAAGCTAATGCCCTAGGCCCAGAAATTTTGGGCATAGCAATCCTATAAGTTATGAAGACTTCACCTGTACTTAGTAATCCTACACTTGGCCTACCCCTACATGCCAACATACGGCACCGAACCGCCTTAGACCACGACCGTCCCCCATCATTACTGTAACTTCTCCATCCAGTAAAACCTTCATTATCCTCACGCATATAGAGTACGACCATGCCGTTATCAAGTTCAACAAAATCTCCTTCATTTAAATCTAAGTCTCCATCAAAAGGAACAGCAGCATAATCACTCCAAGTCAATCCGCCATCCTCACTTCGGTGAACAAGCTGTCCTCCTCTATTTGGGTTACAGACACCTAAAAGCAAATCCCCATTACTTAATTCTTTGATAGAAGGCACTATACCTGTATTTATTGAAGTTTCTTGTGCGGTAGTCCATGTCTTTCCATCATCTGTACTTCTGAAAATTATGTTGCATACGCTTCCTTCATCCAAAATCCCTTGTTCATGATAAAACTTCTGACCTTTTGAAAGTGGCGGGAAACGGTCCACAACCAACATGACCGTACCATTAGCTAAAACAACTAACCTAGAACAATTATATGCAAATCCCTCTTTTATATCTTCCGTTGCACAAATGATTTGCCTATCACCCCAATGAAGTCCACCATCAAGACTGCGCCTCACAATTATCCTACAATACCCTGGACTTCCATTTACACCATGTACAGGGGAGTGGGTAAGCGCTTCTCTATAGGTACAGATAATTACACCATTTTTTGTCTTTACGACATCAGCAAAGGCTTCATAGAAATCATCATTACGAGAAATTGTAAACTTCTCCATAATTACACCTACCTGTTTTATATAAACGCTATTTATATTCTTTGGTAAAAATATTGCAAAG
>CAYPYC010000017.1:0-12266 GCA_964414905.1 uncultured Dehalococcoidia bacterium | reverse complement strand
GCACAACACCTAATCATATTTCTGCCATAAAATCTGTTGTTTCAAATTACTCAAACAATAAATTATAAATAAGTAATAAGGTAATAAAATGAATCAATTAGCTAATAAAGAAAATATCAAGGATGTTTTGGATAGGATTGGAAGTTGTTCCGAACTAATATCCATTGATCCTAACTTTAATGATATCAGTGTGGGCTTATATGAAAAAAACGGTATTTACACTGTTTGGACATTTAGTAAGGTTCCAGGTGTTTCAATTAGGATAGGTGAAATAAGAGATCAGCTAATCAATTTGGGTGGAATGGTTTCTGTGCCCAATACTAATAACCAAGCCAAGTTTCCTAATGGAGAATTATATGAGCGTCCAGTAAAATTTTTGATAAAACTAGCTGTAGAAAAGCCGGCTGACCACAAGCATCCAGACGGTGTGATTAGCATTAAAGATCTTCGCTCTCCTTTGACCTTGATTATAAATTCTTCTGATGACAACGGGAGAACTATTTATGAAGTGACAACAACTGGTGAATTTAAAAACCCAGAATTACGTAAACGTGCAACAATTCAAGGATTGGTAAGATATGGAAATATGGAGAAAATAGACAATACTAAAGTAATGTTCCCTGGAGGATATCGAAGAGACAAATTGATTCGCATTATTCTTCCTTATGCTCGAAATATAACTGGAACACAAGATATGTTGGATGCCGACTCAATGAAGGGTCAAATGACTACAAATACTCTAGGGTTTTCCACCCAAGAATGAAAAACTTATACTTATTAACTAAAGAAAATGTGGAGGACATCAATGGCTACAATTGAAAAAATGACGCCTAAAGAAAGAGTTATGAATGCACTGAATGGATTACCGGTTGATCGCACTCCTGTCTCAAATCCAACGAATGTAGCAACAGTTGAGCTTATGGATTTAGTCGATGCGCCTTTCCCAGATGCCTGTAGAGACCCTGAACTTAATGCAAGATTAGCTGCTACGGGGTATACAGAATTGGGGTTTGATTCAATAGCTCCATATTTTACTATTATTCAGGAATCTTCAGCATTGGGTTGTGAAATGCAATGGGAACAGAAAGATAATTGGCCGACTGTGAGAATGAGTAATCCTATTTGGAAATCTGTTGAAGATATCAATATCCCAAATAATTTTTTACAGCATCAAGATAATGTGGCAATCATAGATTCAATAAAAATACTAAAGCAAGAATTTGGTGATGAGGTTGCAATTATTGGTAAAACTATGGGCCCGTGGACTTTGGCATACCATGTTTTTGGAGTAGAAACCTTTTTACTTATGTCAATTGATGATCCTGCATTGACTATAAAGTGCTTAGACAAATTAAAAGAGATATCTGTATTATTTGGTCAAGCTCAAATTGACGCAGGAGCAGATGTATTAACATACCCTGACCATGCTACAGGAGATTTAGTAAGCGGAGAATATTATAAAAGGTTTTTGTTAGATATACATCAAGAAGCTGTAGAAGATTTAAAAGTTCCTCTGATATTGCATATTTGTGGCTATACCTTGGACAGGATGGATTATATAGCACAAAATAAAATGGCTGCCTTTCATTTTGATTCTAGAAATGACCCTGCTAAAGCGATGGAAATAGTTGATGGGCGAATACAACTTGTTGGTAATGTTAATAATCCGGTTACTTTATATAGTAAAGGGCCGCAGGATGTTAGAGAGGAAGTGTATAGGTGTTTGGATGCGGGAGTTCCTCTTATAGCACCTGAGTGCGCGATACCGTTAGCTACTAAGTTAGAAAATTTGCTTGAAATACCAAAGGCTGTAAAAGAGTGGACTGAGGAAAACTTGGAAGGCTAAGCAGCATCCAGTCTTCTATAAAATAAATGGAGATATTTTAGTGATATGCCCGACAAATTTGTAATTGTAGGTGAAAACATCCATGCTACGAGAGTGTTTCGTTCGAATGGCAAAAGAGTAGTAAAAACAGATGACGGGTTTGAGGCTGTAAATTACATAAACAAATCTGGGGACCAAAACCTGCTGAAAGTCCCTGATTGGTTCAAAAAAACCCAACCATATCAACAGGGACAGATTAAGCACTTTCTAATAGCCATGACTAATTTGATAGGCGAGGATGAAGAAGCCAAATTAGAAGGAGAACAATATATTGAGAATGCCGTTTATAAACAAATTAAAGCAGGGTCTGATTATGTTGATATAAATGTCGATGAAGTACATTATGACTTAGAAATACAGAAAAAATGCATGACCCGTTCTGTTGAGGTTGCGCAAAAAGCGTCATCCGTGCCAATCAGTATAGATTCGTCTAACTCTGATATCATCGAAGCTGGTTTGAAAGCGTATAAAAATAATGGAGTTCCTCCTCTAATTAACTCAGTAGCGTTTGAACGCCCGGAAGTTTTTGAGATGGCATTGTCATATAAAGCAAATGTTATTGCAATGGCAACTAGCGAAACAGGTATGCCCCAAGATGAAGATGACCGCATAGAAAATGCAAAAAAAATATTAGATGAATTGGCACGAATAGGTTTTTCACTAGATAAAATTTATTTAGATGCAATTGTATTTCCTATTTCAGTCAATTCCGAGTACGGGAATCATTATTTCGATGCCGTTAGAAAAATAAGGGAAGAATATGGAAATCAGTTGCATATAGGTATGGGTCTTAGCAACGTTTCATTTGGAATGCCAATGAGAAAATTAATTAACCAGGCATTTATATATCTAGGCCTAGAATCCGGTATTAATGCAGGCTTGATAGATCCCATACAAATAAAGTTGGAAGAAGTATATAAAATTGATACAACTTCTGAAAAAATGGGCTTGGCTATAGATATGTTGACAGGAAAGGATGAGTTTTGTGTTAATTATCTACAGGCCTATAGAGATGGAAGACTTCAATAAGTTCATTTAGGTTACTATTTATCGATAGTTGAGTATAATGGTATTTTGAAAAATTTAGATTTAGGTTTGGAGTATAAATATGCCGATAGTCAATGAGGGCGTGTTGCAGGAGATGAAGCACATTGCTAATCCTTCAGAATTAAAACATATCCAAGAAATGTATGAGAAAACAGACCCCTTGATGCAGGAAATCGCATATGCTTTGATAACAGGTAACGATAAACTTGTTGACCAATTAACCTCAAAAGCCCTCAACTCTGGATTTGCAGCTAATACTGTGATGGATGATGGTTTAATAGCAGGAATGGCTATTGTAGGGATAAAATTTAGGGACAACATTATTTTTGTACCAGAGGTTCTTATTTCTGCAAGAGCAATGAAAGCGGGTATGGTGCATATAGAACCAATTCTTTCAGCTTCAGACATACCTCCTGTAGGTATTGTGATTATGGGTACAGTAAAAGGTGACTTACATGATATAGGGAAGAATTTGTGTATCATGATGTTAAGGGGTGCTGGATTTGTAGTACATGATTTAGGGGTTGATACAAAGCCAGAACAATTTATCGATGCCGTGCAAGAACATGAAGCTAAAGTATTGGGAATGTCGGCTTTGCTTACAACCACTATGCCCAACATGGGTAGAGTCATACAAGCTTTCGAAGATGAAGGAATGAGGGAAGAAGTAAAGATTATGGTAGGGGGTGCTCCAGTTACTCAGGACTTTGCTGATGATATGGGTGCCGATGGTTATGGTAAAGATGCAATCGATTGTGTGGAAATGGCGAAAACTTTAGCAGTCCAAGAATAATTTCAACTAATGGAAATGTAGCTTTGAGTTCTAGCAAAATAAACAAGAATAGATATATCGAAAGCATAAAGAAGCTTGAAGCAATATACGAAAATATAGCTTTAAATGTAACAGAAGTTTCTAAATGGCGATGTCCTTACAAAAATGCTGAGGATAATTGCACTGCAAAATTCGGTTGTAGGAATCAAGATAGATCTATTACCGATGGTTCACTTTTCCCTTGCAAAGGAAGTGATAAGTTAGATTACCGTAATGCTTGGGAAGTGTAGTCAATTAATACTAACTTCGATTAATGCAGTGTGTAAAAAATTTGTCAAAGTTTAAGCTTAAAAGTGGTTTGATTTAACATTTAAAACTCACAAGGAATGATAATCAAATGGCTCCTGTCAATTATGGCAATCAAAAACTAGAATCTGTTTCAAATAAAACCTTATTTGAATATGCCGATATTTTAAATTTACGGGTACCAACTTCCTGCGGCCGTAATGGGAAATGTCATGAATGTATAGTAGAGGTTAAAAAGGGAGCCTCTTCTTTAAACCCTCCTATGCCTGCAGAATCATTTCTGACTGAAGGATTTCGTTTAGCATGTCAGGCTTCCATCGGTGATGCTAATGCTGAAGTTGAGTTTAATGTATTGCGTAGGCAGCCAAAAATTTTGACTGAATCAATAAAACGAGAAGTAGAGCTGGATAGTTTAACTCAAAGACACGGAGAAAATGTTTATTACAATGGCAAAATAATAGATAAATTCAAAGGGTTTATCTATGGAATAGCTATAGATGTTGGAACCACTACAGTAGTCATGAATTTATTGGATCTAGAAACTGGGGAAATTAAATATATAACTTCTTTTGAAAACCCTCAAAAATTCGGTGGCAGCGATGTAATGAACAGAATTTCATACGACACCTCTGAATATAATGGTGAATTACAAAAAGTGATGATTTCATCAATAAATTTCGAAATTGGGTTGATGAGCAGAAAGTTAAAATTCCACAGAAGGTGTATTTATGAAATAGTGGTAGTAGGTAATGCGACTATGAGAGATATTCTTTTTGGATTAGATGTAAGTAGCATAGGAGAAAAACCATATAAATCAAAGGTTGAAATTGAATTTAACCAAAATAAAATTAAAACCACAGCATTAAATATAAAAGCTAAACAAATTGGGTTGCGAGTGTTTCCTGAAGCGAATGTATATGGGGGGCCTTTAATAGGATGTCATGTCGGTTCAGATGTGGCGGCTGATTTACTTGCTGTTGGCATGGGTAAAAATGAACAGGTTTCTATGTTAGTGGATGTAGGAACGAATACAGAAGTTGTTGTAGGGAACAAAAATAGAATGATTGCTGCTTCTTGTCCTGCGGGCCCTGCTTTTGAAGGTGGTGAAATTCAATACGGGATGCCTGCATATGATGGAGCAATAGAGCACGTTCAATTTGAGGGAGATAGCGTCAAATATAAAACAATATCTGAGGTTAAGCCAACAGGCATTTGCGGTTCAGGATTGATAGATCTTCTAGCAGAACTCAAAAAATCGGGCAAAATGAATTACCTGGGAGTCTTGGAGAATGGTTTGAGTGAATTTATTATTGCACCCGAATATAATCTTTCTTTGTCGAGAAGCGATATCAGTGCATTAGCGCAGGCAAAAGCTGCAAATTATTGTGGTCAAAAGATAGTTTTAAGAGAATATGGGATAGCTCCTCAAGATATTCCGGCAATGTATATCGCTGGCGGTTTCGGAAACTATATAGATGTTGAAAATGCTGTCAGGATTGGGTTTATTGCCAATGTAAGGTATGAAAATATACACCGTGTAGGTAATACAGCTCTTGAAGGGGCTACCCAGATGCTGCTTTCAGCCAGATTGAGATTACAAATAGAAGAAATATGTAAGAATATAGAACATGTTGAACTTGAAACTACAGAAGACTTTTTTGATTTATTTGTAGACGGGTGTCAATTTAATCCGATGGTCATGTAAGTATGATAATTAATAAAGAGGTGTGAATATGTCGGCAAAAAAAGTTCTTATTACCGATTATGTATGGCCTTCAGTAGAACCAGAGAAGAAAGTGTTGGCCAAATATGGTATTGAGTTGATAGTTGCACCTGATGGAAACGAAGATACCTTAGTAGACCTAGCTAAAGAAGTTGATGGTATATTAACTTGTTTTGCCAAAGTTACAAATAACGTTGTTAAGTCAGCCCAAAATTGTAAGGTAATCGGTAGGTTCGGGGTTGGAGTTGACAATATTGATGTGGGGGAAGCAACGAAGCAAGGGATTGTTGTAACATATGTGCCGGATTATTGTGTAGACGAAGTATCTGATCATGTAATTGGGCTTTTGTTGGCATGGAACAGAAAAATAGTTTTACATAATAATGATACTAAATTATCAGGTTGGGGGAATGCTGGATTGGGCATGCGTATAATGAGGTTAAGGGGCAAAAAGCTAGGAATTGTTGGTTTTGGGAGAATAGGCAGGATGGTAGCTAAAAAAGCACAAGCATTTGGACTGGAAGTTTTATCTTTTGATCCAATGATCGAATCTGATTTTATGAATCAATTGGAAGTTAAAAAAGTTGAATTGGACGATTTATTGACCGAGTCTCATTTTGTCACTTTACATTCTCCACTTATACCTGCTACTGCAAATATGTTAGGCAATGAACAATTTAGAATGATGAGGGATGATGCATTTCTTATTAATTGCGCTCGAGGAGGATTGATTGACGAAGATGCTTTACATGAAGCACTAAATTCGCAAACTATTGCGGGTGCAGGGGTAGATGTTTTGATTGATATAAAACCTGATACAAATCACAGATTAATCAAAAATGAAAATATTATAGTGACTCCCCACACTGCATTTTTTTCACAGGAAGCTGTACTTGAACTAGAACAACGAGCAGCAGGTCAGGTTGGGGACGTTTTGATTGGCAAAATACCTGAAAATATAGTTAACGTTGAATTGTTGAAGGCAAACAATTTGAGAGCCGACATTAAGCAATAAAAGTTAACCTGAAGTTGTTGGATATGAACCATATTCAATAATTATTTCGGCGTCTTCAATACGAATAGGACTTATAAGGTCTTTTGCTCTTTCTACTAGAATAATCTCAAGAATATTCTTTCCCTTACATGGGCGAACTTTTTCCAGAGTGAATTCTAGCCACATCAGGTTATATGGTTTAACATCTCCGTAACTTCTTTTACATGTTTCATTTATTATGGATTTCCCGTTTAAATTGAAATTTATCTGGTCTGCGGAGACAAGGTCATATATACGGATTTTAAATGTAATCTCTGTGATTCTTTTTGATAGATTGTCTACGTCGTCAGAGATATAAAATTCTATCGGATGCGGTACGCCAATTTTTTCTATTGGAATAGTGATTGGGAGATGGGTTTTATAATCCACTTTGGAGGTAATATCGGTCGCTCTATTGATAAAATAATGTTTATTTTTTTCTTTCAGCACTGATTTATTTCCAATATCTGAAAGAATGCTTGTTTCTATTTCAGATAATGGCCATTGTAGGGAATGCGCATAAAGTCCATCAGCTCCTTTATCATAAAAATTGGCTGCTCCCGCATACATCATCTCTGGGGTTGCATATTCTAATTGATAGAGGTCATTTTCATTATCGTGATACCTTGGTTGGAGCATTGGATAAACTGATGTGTTAGAGTTTTTAGTTAAATCAATTAACCATTCTATTGGCATGTTGGAATCTAATATATTGTATGCATATATCATTGGAGTCACATAATCTAATAGGCCTTCAGATATCATTTTTTTTACATCGATGCCTGCAGATAAATTTAATCTTTCAGTAGGGTAAATTCTAGCACCCAAAATTTTAGCCTTATTACGGTTTTTAACTATCGAAGATATCTCTGAAACCCAATCCGTTATAACGTCTTTATCTTTATTTGTATGATTTTCAGGTAATAAATAACTGTCTCCGGCAGGAGGGGCTGCAAAATCAAGTTCCAAACCGTCAGTTTCATAATCATCAGCAAGTTCCTTTAACACCTTTGATTGATGGTTCCTAACCTCACGATGTAAAAATCCGCCACCCCCGTTTTCCAGTAGAAATTCAGGGTTTATTCCGCCGTAAGAACCTAGCCGCAAGCTAGCGAAAAACTCCATGTTTTGTGAATGGGCTTTATCTATAAGGACTGATAATGGATCTATGTCTCTATCAATTAAACTTTGTAAGTTATTCCATAGTCGCCAATAAGCAGCCTGCTTAAATCCAGGTGAATCTGTTCCATGTTCGCCATGTTTGAACTGCATTCCTGCTTTCGAATTATAAAAAAGACCATCAGCTCTAGCTACTCCGTAAATGAAAGTATCTATGGAGGTCCCTGAGCATTCGTCTATAGGCCGGCATGCATCTTCTAATGTCATCGGAGGTTCGAACACGAATAAATAGTAATGTCGGGCATCGTTAAAATAGATTGTACGTTGTTGTTTCATATAAATTTCCTTGGTGTATTTAATAAAACTGATTGGTCATAACATCGAGTAACTTTGACCGCCGTCAATTACAATACAAGAACCTGCCATAAACCCTATGCGGTCAGATGATAAAAATGCAACTAAATCCCCAACCGGCTCAGCCCATCCAAATTTTCCCATAGGCAAATTATTCTTTATAAAATCATCAACTGCTTCTTTAGTATTATCATTTTGAAATTTTTCCCAGCTTCCCTGGGCATGGGCAACTGATCCAGGGGCTACACTGTTAATGAGGACGCCGTGCTGCACTAATGATACTGCGGCATGCTTAGTGGCTGCAATTAAAGCAGCTTTAGCAGACATATAGGAAATATTTCCACCATATTCCCTTCCCCAAATGGAAGCTATATTAATCACCCTGCCCCATTTTCTGGATATCATGTTTGGTGTTACGAGTTTCATCAATTCGAATGAGCCAAAAAGATTCAAATCAAATGTTTCCTGAAAACCTTGAAGGGGTGTTTCGGTGAAGTCACCTTTTGCCTTTGATCCGCCGACATTATTTACCAATATTTCTATTTCGCCCAGTTCTCTAGTAATTTTAGAATGTAAATTTTTAAGTTGACTTAAATCTGATATATCCGCCACGAATCCTTTGACCTCTGCACCCAAATTCTTTAATTCTTCAACCGTACTGCCAACACTATTTTCATCCCTGCTGCAGATTCCTATTGTAGCTCCTTCTTTTGCAAGGGATATGGCAGCTGCTTTCCCCAATCCCCTACTGCCGCCGGTTATAAATGCCACTTTCTTTTGTATACCTAGATCCATTTCTAACTCCTGCACTTTTGATTTTATATAAATTCGATGAATATGCTTTTTGAGACTATATCCTGTTTGTGATACTGTCAACGTTCAGCAAATCAAGTGTATAATCTGTCTGAACCAATTGTGTATGGTATATACATGATTAATTTTGATTTATGAACTGATTATATAGAGGTGTGAAATTCATGGGTGTAGTAGTAGAGCCGAAGGTTTTTCTCCTAGGAGAAACACAGGCTAATCAAGATGGCATTAACCAATTGTTGGGGCATTTGGGAGTACCTGATTGGAGTTCAGATGCTGAATCATCTGCGGAATTACTCACAGAAATTTATGGAAGGAGTTGTTATAGGTCATTTGGAACAACATTAAATCCAAATGTTACCAAGGTACGCAAAACTAACAGCGATTATATAGAAAACACTCTTCAAAAAGGCGATGGGTCAATATTTGAACATGTGACAGCAAATTTCTTCTTTGCAGATGTTAGCAGGGTTTTTACCCATGAATTGGTAAGGCATAGGGTAGGTTCGGCAATGTCTCAAGAAAGTTTGCGCTATGCTAGGCTTACAGACATTAACTGGTACGCTCCTACAGTCATAAAAGAAGATGATGAAGCAATGAAGATATATATGACAAAAATGGAAGAGCTAAGTAAACTGCAAAATGAACTTGCAGATATGTTTGAACTAGATCAAGAAGATAAAAGTTTTACAATCAAGAAGGAAGCAACCTCTGCTTTTAGAAGATTGGCTCCAATGGGCTTGGCTACCAATATTGGATGGTCGGCAAATATGCGGACTATCAGACATGTGATTGAAATGCGTACTCATCCAGGTGCAGAGGAAGAGATAAGACTGGTTTTTGCAAAAGTGGCGGAAATAGCAATATCTAGATGGGGTAATATATTTACGGATTATAAAAAGGAAATCGTTGATGGTCTTCCTTGGTACACTACTAGCAATAGAAAAGTCTGATTTTAATATAAAATTCTTAATTACGACCTAATAAAAATGCCGGTATTATTGCAATTAAACATACCACCATGCCGATTAAAAAAAATTCAGTTAAAACCGTCATCCCGTTAGTTACTAGTTGACTGAGAGCTGTACTATCAGTAGTTAAAAAAGACAAAGTAAAATCAGAATTTAGTTGCTTAAACCGATATGCTCCCCATACTGAAATTGAAGAAATTCCTAATGCCATACCTAAAAATTTAGTAGTGGTAATCAATGATGCTGAGATTCCTTGATTATAATCTCTAGCCCGATGAGTAGCTGAATGAGTTATCGGTGCAATAAGGCATCCTAGGCCTGCTCCTGTTACAAATAAATGTATAGTTAACAGTGGTTCTGATATATTTTGATTCCAGTTTGCTAAGAACCAATATCCTAGTGAAGATAAAATCAATCCTGAAATAATTATAAATCGGTTACTATATTTGTTGCCTAATATACTTCCTATTAAAGCTCCCATGGCTACGCCTAAAGTCATTCTTAAAAGCCAAAATCCTGAGTGAAAGGGCGATAGTTCAAAAATTGTATTTGCCATAAGAGGTACAGTTATCATTCCTATTATTAGTGCAATTCCAACTAGGAATTGAATCATATGTGCGAAAACGAATTCTTTAGAAAACAACTCATGGGGTACTATAGGATATTTAGCTATAATTTGTCTAAGTATGAATCCACTGATAGTTAATATGGCAAATATGCTGCATAAATAAGTTGTTAAGTTTAAGGTTTGTAATCTCGAAATCAATAGCGTCAAAAATATTAATGCCAGTGTTAGAAAAAATGCACCTGAATAGTCAATATTTTCATTTTTTGTGTGATGGGGTTTAACATTCTTATAAATAATAGGAATAATTAAGATTATCAAAGGTATGTTTAGCCAAAAGACCCATCGCCAGTCGAGGACATTTATTACTATTCCACCCCATAGAGGACCTATAATACCTCCAATTTCGGCAGTGGCAGCTATAATCCCGTACGCAATAAGGTGTTGTTTTTTTGGCAATGAAGTATTTGCGATACTGATTGCTAGTGGAATAGTAGCGCCAGCGGCTATTGCCTGGAATATTCTACTTGCAACAAGAAATTCGAGATTATTACTCAATCCAACCAACATAGAACCTATGGCAAAAACAATTAATACGATAGTAAGCAGGCGTTTGTGACCAAATGTATCGGATAATTTTCCGACTACAGGCATCATACATATATAGCCAAGTAAATATCCTGTTATGGTCCAAGCAGCTTTGTCGATATCTGAAATGTTTATCTGCAAATCTTTCATTATGGGAGGAAAGATGGTTGCAATAACAGTTTGGTCGTCAGCTGCTATAAAAACAGCTAGGCATACAGGAAATAATCCGCCAAACGTTGATATTTTTGAACGAATTTTATTTATAGAGAATAAATTTGTAATCATTCAATAATGGGGATTTCTATCTTTACTGGTTGGTTGTGTTTAGTTATATCGATAAACAAATCGTTATTAGGTTTTGATTCCGCAAATTTGCCGTTCAGTTTAGCTCGGTATAGTAACTTATTTTTCTTGCCTATTGATAATACTACTTTGATATGTGATTGTTTCGGAATCTCTCCTAGTAAGTTATTTAATGAAGCTGAATCTAATATTCCATTTAACTGATAATAATTATCTGAACTATCTGGAGATGAAATCTGTATATCGTATAATTCGCTCATGATTTGTGAAATGCCTTGATGTGGAGCAAAAAATCCTGTTGGATTGAAAGTTTCAGAAACTGGCTCCCACTTTTTGTTCAACGGATTTAAAATTGAACTTTTGCCATCATGTGAGATTAATCTTGTTTTAAATACCAGCCCTGAAGAATAAGAACCGTTTATCTGTAGGTTCATATAATTAGGTTTAATAATGTCACCTTGGATTTGTGTTAAGAGTAAATTTTCTGCTGCTGAAATAGATCCGGTAGACTTGAAATGAAAGGAGTTCAATTCCTGCATTTCATTGATAGAGGCGGATAAAATTTCAGAAACGTTTAGTGTTTCATTTACTATAACCACATTCTCATTTTTTATATTGAAAATACAGCTCGAGTAAAGCCCCGATAAAACAAATAAAGCAAACGCTATATAACTAAAACGAAAAGAAATCGGAATTTTAATTGCGAATGAATACGAATTCGATATAAATCGAAATAGGAGTGTTTTGTCTATTTGCAAAGGAAATAGGTTTGTTTTTATGGGTCGCT
>CAYPYC010000016.1:0-12537 GCA_964414905.1 uncultured Dehalococcoidia bacterium | reverse complement strand
ATTTAATTAGTTCATTTTCTAAATGAGTTCCTATCAATGTAACTTCATTATTATCTTCGAGAAAAGCAGCTACCATATCACCATTTCTAGGATTATCAGCTGGTTCCATTATGACCAAATCACCATCGGCAACTAAAGCATCGATCATAGATTCACCTTTAACTTTCGCTGCAAAAACATTCGGCTTGTCATTAACAAGAAATCCAGGCACCTCTATGTCATCCGAATAAGATGTTTGAGTCTCAATATTTAATGGCTCTCCCGCAGCAATATTGCCAACTATTGGAACCTTAATAACTTTCATTGTTTCGCCAGGTGTTTCTGGTACTTTAATTAACCTAATACCCCTAGACACATCAGCCGTCCTAGATATATATCCCTCTCGTTCAAGTATTCTAAGATTATAATCAACTACAGAAGTAGAACTAATACCACAACTATGAGCAATATCTCTGATTGTTGGGGGGAACGGATTTTCCACCATGAATTCATTTATGAATTCCAATATCCGTCGCTGTTTTTCAGAAAGTGAATCCAATTAAAACCCTCCTTCTATGCTTTTAGCACATATGTACAGAACAAATGTACTATGCCATAGCATCTCAGGTCAATGGTTTTGCATACTAAAATTTCTTTAAGAATTTAAGTTAAATAATTATGCTCCGCCGGTTTTAACCAAATCGTTCAGTTGTTTGGCTAATCTAGATTTTCTCCTTGCTGCATTTCCTTTATGAACCACTCCTTTTTGAGCAGCTTTATCTAAACTTTTCTCAGCAGCTATCACTGCCTTTTTGGCATCGTCAAGATTACCCTCTTTAATTAAAATCCTAGCTTTTTTTACATAGTTTCTAGTCTGTGTGAGTATAGGAGCTTTTCTTTTTCTCCTGTTCTCATCTACTCTAGTTGATTTGGCACTTGGCACTTAAAACCTCCCGCTCACTTTTTATCTAGTTGTATTTTACACTATTAAGTATGTTAATTGTTGGAAACAGTAGCACTGATTCTTTTGACAGATATTACTCCACCTATAGATTCCAGTTTAGAGCAAAGCCTACTTAATTGATCGATGCCATCAATATACACTGTCAGGGAAATAATACTCAAATCTTCCACTTCTTCAGAGATACAAGATGCTATATTGACTTTTTCTTCAAAAACCAAAGATGTTATATCTCTCAAAAGACCCACTCTGTCCCAAGCTTCTATTTTTATTCTTACCGGATAGTAAATTTGCGATTTACCCCAGTCAACATCTATCAATTTTTCTGAATCTTCTTTTTCTGGGTTCGAACAAATACTTCTGTGGATTGTGACACCCCTGTTACGAGTCATGTAACCAACTATTTTATCTCCGTATATAGGCCTGCAGCACTTACCCATTCTTGTCAACAAATCACCGGCTCCGATAATCTCCACATTAGGTAATGAAACCTTTTCAGGGAACAATTTCACTGAATCATCATCTGCTTCTAGAGCAATCTCGTTTGTTGCTAAAGCCTTAACAACATCCTGTATGCTCAAATTACCATTCCCTAACGAAACCATAAATTCATCTGCCGTGGTAAATCCAATCAACTCGGCTATTTGCTGGTCTTGCAAATCAGTTCCGAGTCTCTGCAGTTGTTTATAAAATATATCTTTCCCATATTTAAGGTTTTCTTGTCTAGTTTGCCTATTGAACCATTGTTTAATTTTTTCTTTAGCTGAAGTGGTGGTCACATAACCCAAGTTTGAGTCTAACCAGTTTACATTAGGACCATTAATTGAATCATCAGTCAACACTTCTATTGTATCCCCATTCATTAATTTATATTTAAGTTCAACCAGTTTGTTATTCACCTTTGCTCCAATGCACCTATGTCCTATATCTGTGTGAATACGATATGCAAAATCCAGCACAGTAGAATTTGAAGGTAATTCTTTCAATTCTCCCAATGGTGTATAGACATATACTTGATCTTTAAATATATCTGTCTTAAATGATTCAACAAATTGATCAGCTGGGCCCTCAGTTCTTTGCCATTCAAGCATTTGCCGTATCCAATTCATTTTTTCTTCGAAATTAGTATCCTCCACACTACCTTCTTTATATAACCAATGAGCTGCTATACCATATTCAGCCAGTCTATGCATCTCTTCTGTCCTGATTTGTATTTCTACCGGCGAACCATCTTCACACAAAACCGTTGTGTGTATCGACTGATACATGTTGTCTTTAGGGCTGGCAATATAATCGTCAAATTCACCAGGTAAAGGTCTCCACATAGAATGAATTATCCCCAAAGCTCTATAGCAATCATTTCTATCTTCAACTAAGATTCGAAGTGCGAACAAATCATATATTTGCCCAACATTTTTGTTCATTTTAGAATAGAGTTGAATCTTTTTATAAATGCTATAAATATGCTTAGCCCGCCCTGTGACTTGCGCTTTAATATCTTCTTCTGCGAATTTAGAATTCACTTTATTTACAACGTTTTCAATATATCTTTCTCTTTCGACACGCTTTGAATTGAGCATCGAAGCAATTTTTTTATATTCATCGGGATTAATAAATTGAAATGCCAAGTCCTCAAGCAACCATTTAATTTCCCATATGCCAAGCCTGTGTGCTAAAGGAGCATAAATATCCAATGTCTCTTGCGATATTTCTAATTGCTTTGGTCTTGGTAGAGCCTTTAGCGTTTTCATATTGTGTAATCTATCTGCCAATTTTATTAAAACAACTCTTACATCTTCGGCCATAGCCATAAGCATTTTTTGTACGGTAGCAGCCTTAGCAAAAGATCTTGAAGCTTCTTCTGAGCTAACATTACCGCCATTTAATTTATTGGCTTCTACTCTGTTCAGCTTAGTAACACTATCGACAAGACCAGCCACTTCTTTTCCAAATTTACCCTGAAGTACATCGTAACTGACATCGCAATCTTCAATTACATCATGCAATAACGCTGCTGACAAAGTAGATTTATCTAATTTTAAATCGGCTAAATACAGCGCAGTTTGATAAGGGTGCTCAATAAACGGTTCGCCCGAAAGACGTTTTTGTCCAAAATGACATTTTTCAGAGAATTCAAAGGCTTCCTGAATATTTATCACATCGCTTTCAGATAAATAATTACTTATCTTTTCAAATAAAATTTTGTGCTTAATAACCAAACTAAACCCCAAATTAAAACTAATTATATCTTATTTAAACATACCAATCATAATTAGAAACCAACCAGCTAGATATAAGCATTTAATGATAATTGGATATGCTATCATCATAAGTGGCACTTCCAAAAATTGCTGATACAACATGAAAAACAAACCAAAAATACAAAACCCAAGAGGAACCTTTGATATATTGCCCCCCAATTCTTATTCATGGAGGCATGTGCAAAACATTCTATCAAATAAAGCCGAATTATTCGGATATTCCCCTATTGCTACTCCAATAATAGAGGATTCAAATTTATTTACCAGAGGGGTTGGAGAAAGCACTGATATAGTAGAAAAGGAGACATATACCTTTGAAGATAGGGGTGGAGATTTTATATCACTAAGGCCCGAAGGAACTGCTCCAATTTGCAGAGCATATTTGCAAAATGGAATGCATAATTTACCACAGCCAATCAGGCTCTATTACGTTGGTCCATTTTTCCGATACGATAGGCCACAAGCCGGACGTTACAGACAACTTCATCAGTTTGGCTCAGAACTAATAGGCGACCCTAGCAGTGCGAGCGATGTAGAAATAATTCAACTAGCCTGGAATATCTTGAAGTCCCTAGAAATTAAAAACATTAAATTGCTTATTAATTCGATTGGCGACTCTAATTGTCGAGAGAATTATGTTGAGCAATTAACAAAATACTTAACCCACAATATAGAATCACTCTCTCATAAAGACTGTATCAACCGACTCAAAACCAATCCTTTAAGAATCCTAGATTGTAAAGAGGAATCGTGTAAACGCTTGACTCAAAAAGCACCGACCAGCGTTGAATTTTTATGCGCCGAGTGCTTAACACATTGGAATCAAACAAAATCTCTTTTGGACATCCTATCTATAGACTATACTGTCGATGCAACTCTTGTGAGAGGATTAGATTATTATACTAGGACTGTTTTTGAAATAGTACCTGATACTACAGGGCAACAAAATACGCTAGCAGCAGGCGGCAGATATGATGGACTTATAGCGCAACTAGGTGGAGCGCCTACTCCTGCAATTGGTTTCGCAATGGGCATAGAAAGAACGATAGAAATAATGCAAGCCCAAGATTTATTGGACACTCCCAACATTGCAAAAAAGCTTACTATTGCTCATATAGGAGAGGAGGCTTTTCAACATGCAATGCGATTAGCTGGAGTTTTCCGAGATAAATCCATTATGACTATTGTGGCACCGAGAAACAGAAGTCTCAAAAGCCAACTTAGATTCGCAAATTCCCTACTCTCTTCACACGTTATTATTATCGGAGAATCAGAAATTAATAACCAAACGCTGCTGTTGCGCGATTTAAATAGTAAAAAACAACACCAAGTAGACCTGCAAACAGCTGTTAATCAAATATCAAAGTAGAGACCAATAACTTTGAAATTTGATGTCACAATTGGTGAAATAATATTAGTTAGACTGTCAAGAGAACTCGTTTTATGCCAATACGAACGCGCAGTAGACAAACAAATCGTTTGTTTATATAACAAAAAATTGCTTCGCGTCAGACAATCGAATATCGTATTACTTACAAGGTTCGTCCCCAAATCCGACGATGAGTTAAAAACATTCATCAATGATTGCCAAAACTTGGCTAAAACAATTGACGTTGAATCAATATGGGAGGTTTTGGAAAACCAAAATAAGCCTTTCTCCTTAAGCGAGATTACAGACCTATATTTTTCTAAATCATCTGATTCTATATGCAACACAGCAATGGCAATCCTACTCGACAAGGATAAATATTATTTCAAATCCTACGATCAAAAATATTTGCCAAGCAGACATTCAGAGGTTGAAAAAATCAAAAACTCGCATCAAAAATCCATAGAAACTGAAAAAACAATCACTTGCCTTTTAGCTGCAATGTCGCAAAATGTTCTACCAGAGAAATTAACTTCCTCGCAAAAAATATTTTTAACCCACCTGAAACAATATGCGATACATGGAGAAGATTACAAAAACAAACACGTTATTAAACCGTTTTTCTTAAAGCTAAAATCTGATAAATCGATTCAACATACGGTATTCGATTTACTGGTAGCAACTAATATTTTTAATAAACACGAACCTGTTGAGCTTCAAAAGATTGGCGGAATAAATAGTCCTGATATCTCATGGATCTCTGAGATTGATTCGGAAATTTCTACTCTACTAAATTCAAACAGGTTGAATTTAGCAAAAACTGACATTGTCACAATAGACGATCAAGATACCAAAGAAAGAGATGACGCATTTTCCGTAAAAGAAACTGACAAAAAGTTTGAAATCGGAATTCATATCGCTGACCCATCAACTTTGATAAACCCAGATGGTCTATTAGACAAATCGGCTCGTTATAACGTAAGTTCTATCTATCTTCCTGAAAAAACCATTCCTATGTTACCTGGCCAATTTATCAAGGAATTCGGCAGTCTAGATCCATCCAAAACTAGACCTGGACTAAGCCTAATAATTAAAACAGATTTAAATTACAAAATTGAATGCTGGAGAATTGTCCCCTCCATAATAACCACAACTAAAGCAATAACATACGAAGAAGCCAGCCTTGCTTTAAAGCACACGGACAACAGTGACTACCAAATGATGTCACATTTGTGGAATTTTTCAAAAAAACAAATGTGTTTAAGGAAACAAAATGGGGCAATCGATTTGCAAACTCAAGAAATGAACATCAAGGTATCCTCTGAGTCAGAAATAGAAATTTCAGTATTGAATTCCCGAACAGATTCGAGAGTGATGGTCTCAGAATTGATGATTCTATTTAATTCACTAGCCGCGAAGTTCTTCGTCAAAAATGACATCCCTGCAATCTACAGGCATCAACCTTCACCCAGCATATATGATGATTCAGATTTTGACTTGCAACAAGCTTCGCAAAATGAGATATCTAAAAACTATCATTTGATTCGCAAATTACCCAAAACTAAATTAACCGGAGAACCATTACCTCACTATAGTCTAGGTTTACAAAGTTACGTTCAAATCACCTCACCCCTTAGAAGATATTCTGACATGCTTTTACAACGTCAAATAGTACATTTTCTATGCTATGGGAAATTTTTATACTCCCAAGAGAACTTAGAAACATTAGCATTTGGCTCCTATTCTCGAATAAAAGACATTAGATATGTCGAACGTGAAAGGCAAAGATATTGGTTAATTAAATATTTGGAAAATATACTTAATGCCGGCGACTCTTCCATGGACCGTTTGTGCTATACGGCTGTTGTACTAGAAAAAAGTAATTACGGAATGAAATCCCTTGTGCAAATACTTGAGTTCGCATTCAGACAAAGAATAAACCTTCCTTCTTATTGCCAAATCGGTGATGAGATATCACTTAATTTAGTAAGCGTGAATACTTGGAATAGAACCGCTAGATTTCAATTCAAAACGAGTTAATTCTTATCAAATATCTTAATTACTATTTTCAACAGACGGCAATCGCATCAATTTCAAATAAAAGACTCGGGAGTACTAATTTACCCTCTACAGTTGCTCTCGCTGGTTTTATTTTTTCGAAGTATTCATTATATACAAGATTCATTTTTTTATAATAATTCATATCACTAAGATAAACGGTGACTTTAATAACGTTTTGCAGGGTAGAATCAACGGATTCTAAAGCCTTTATCATGTTTTCAATTGATTGACGAGTTTGCTTTTCTATATCACCTTCTCCTACCAGATCGCCATTTTGATTAGTAGCAATAAATCCTGCAGTAGTAATAATGTTCCCAGCCCGCACTACTTGGCTATAGGCCGCTAATGGGGTTGGTAAATTATCAGGGTTTTTTCTTATTATTTCCATTTTTCTTCCAATATTTGTAATGGCCGCATAGTTTTAATCAAAAATTCTGGTCGGGGTGACTGGGCTCGAACCAGCGACCTCCTGCTCCCAAAGCAGGCGCGCTACCAACTGCGCCACACCCCGTATAGACAAAAACTTTAAACAATTTTCAGTGTCTCTAATTACGACTTATTTAAATGTTTGATATAGAATTCTACTACGAAAAGCGTTTATATGTTAAGAGATGTTCGGTTTTTGAGTAGATTGATTGATTATAGTTGGGCATGTTTTTACTATATAAATACATTATTACAACTTAAATATTGATATTTGGAACTTAAAAAAGAGGCTTTCATGCAAATGAATAATCAAATATATGGGATAATCGGCGGAACTGGACCAGAAGGACAGGGAATTGCCTTAAGATTATCCAGAATGGGGTTACAGGTTGCAATTGGCTCCAGGGATGATTGTAAAGCTAAATCTGTAGCTCAAAAGATAGCAGAAATTATTCCGGAGGCGAAACTCGAATATGGCTCAAATTCACTAATATGTAAAAATAGCGATATATTAATCCTCGCAACCCCATATTCAGCACAAAAATCAGTTCTAGAAGCCAATGCAAATCAATTAGCCGACAAAATCTTAATCAACGTTGTTGCACCAATAGAGTTTAAAAAAGGCAGGTTTAGTGCAATATCCGTGCTTGAAGGTTCAGCTGCTTGCCAGGCACAAATATTACTTCCAAAAACCAAAGTGGTTTCCGCATTTCAAACTATTAGTGCAAAACACCTTTTGGAAGTAAATTTAGATATTAGGTCTGACGTGATTGTCTGCAGTAACTACGAAGATGCAAAAATATTTGCCATGGATATCATATCAAGAATTCCAGTTTTGAATCCAATTGATGGAGGAGAACTTGAAAATTCTGTTTATGTTGAAAATTTTACCGCCCTTTTACTCAATATAAACAAAAGATACAAGGTTCTTTCATCAATTAAAATTCTGGGTTTATAGGAATACATGTTATTCGCGAATCCCCATATATCTATTTACATAATGCATTGGGTTAATAATTTACTTTTATCTGTATCACTTTTTGGAATAACAAACCTATATATAGAAAAACCAGAAACTTATAGCCAATTAAATCCACCCATTATTTATGAAATCGCTCACCAAATTGATTTCCCACATCATATTTATTTAGAATTAGAGGCAACAGCCCAAAATAAAATAACTGAAGTTGTTTTTTATTACACTTTTAATGGTCAACAAACCATTATTTATGGCAAACCGAGCTTTGAACCAAGTAAAAGTGTTCAAACAAGACATAAAATTAATACGAGTAAAGCCAACTATATCCCTCCGGGCCTAATCATAACTTGGCATTGTTTAATTACGGATTCTCAAGGAAATACTACTGAAACAAAAAAGCAAACATTTCCTTATCTCAACCCCGAGTTGAATTGGAGAAAACTGGAATCTGAAAACTTTAATCTTTACTGGCATGATAACGATAAAAATATGGTTAGCAGAGTAGTCTCACAAACAAATATTCTGTTGAACAAGTCTAAGAAAATATTTGACTTTACAGTTCACCCCAAGATAAACGTAGCTGTAATCAATAACGACCGCAAAAGCATGCCTCCCATATCACATAAAGCCGCCTCAACACATTTATATGCGGGCTTTGCATTCCCAGAATATCAAACTGCAGTTATAACCACTGCGAGGACCGAATTATTGACCCATGAACTAATCCATATTTATTTAGATCAAAAAGTTGGCATTTATAAACCCTTCGTGCCGGCCTGGCTTAACGAAGGTTTGGCGAATTATTTTGCAACTAGCCAAAGCACACTCGAAACCATTGACGCATCTGAAGATTGGTTTAAACTGCAAAACATGCATAACGTACCCGGCAGACCACAAGATGTTCATAAATTCTACTATCAGTCGGAAAAAGTTGTTGCCTATTTAATCGAATCATATGGCTACAAAAAAATGAATATGCTTCTTGAAGAATTATCTGAGGGTCGGAAAATTGATGACGCTATGCTGAAATCGTACGGGTTTAGTGTTAGTCAAGCAAACTCTCTATGGAAAACAAATACTATATATGTGCATCAAAATCCTATTGGCATTAAATATGTAACTATTGCAGCCATATTTGCTTCGGTTTTTATCTTTGGAACCCTCATATTTTACAAAAAGAAATCCAAGTAGGATTTAATTTATTTGAAAAGCACAGATTAATTCATGTCGGTTCGAATTTGATTTTAAAATGTTTAAGGTACTGGCAAATTGAATAATAACAACTCAAATTCAATATTAATATACGACAAACCATTATCCTCATATAGAATAGGTAATACCCACCCAATGCAACCTATTCGCTTGTCTTATGTTGTCGAACTTTTAGAAGCATACAATGTTTTTGACATTTGCGGGATTACAAGGGTTAAGCCTGAACCAGCTTCAGAAATAGATCTACTAACTTTCCATACACCTCAATACATAAAAGCAATTGGGAATCCTGACATTAAAATAGCTTCCGGCACATTAAATGAATTCAATATTGGATACGGAGACAATCCTATTTTCCCTAACATGTATTCATTGTCAAACTTAATCGTTGGATCATCAATTTTTGCAGCTAAACAAATATATTCGGGCAACCACAAGGCTGCATTTAACATAGCTGGTGGGCTGCATCATGCTATGCCCAATAATGCCTCAGGCTTTTGCATATTTAACGACCCAGTTATTGCAATAAATACATTATTAGGTTTTGGATTAAAACTCGCATATATCGACATAGATTGTCACCATGGTGACGGCGTCCAGCAAGCATTTTATGAAACAGATCAAGTTTTAACAATTTCAATTCACGAATCTGGCAAATATATTTTTCCAGGCACTGGTTTTACATATGAAACAGGGATTGGTAAAGGTAAAGGATATTCGGTAAATATACCTCTTCACCCGTATACAAACGATGACATTTATATTGAAACCTTCAAAAATATAGTTCCAAAATTGATTCGCCTTTTCAGCCCGGATGTCATTGTTGCCCAACTAGGTATTGATACTCATTACTCTGATCCGTTAACTCACCTTTCTTTGACAACTCAAGGACATTCTCAATTAGTTGAAACGATTAAAAATTTTGGACATCCTGTTTTAGCTTTAGGCGGTGGTGGATATAACCTACAGGCAGTATCACGAGGCTGGGCAAATGCCTTTGCTATATTGTCAAATCACTTATTGGAGGACAATATACCAGATATTTATAAATCCAAGTATTCCATATCTACCATTAGTGATAAAGAACAACCAGAGCTATCATCTGGTACGAAAAAGCTTGCCCATAAGGTAGCAAAACAAAGCCTGATGGATATAGAAAATTCAATCTTGCCTATAATCAAAAACCGTACTTCAATTTCCTAAGCCTTAAAATCCGGCCCTCTTGTCGCAAACATATAAGAAGTCTTCTTTGCTCACATACCTGCGTAGGTTTTCTTTAAAAATATCCAGCCTCCCTTTCGCCATTTCTCTGCTGTATGCAGAAGCATGTGCAGAAATGATGCAATTTTCCATATCCCAAAATGGACTTTCATCACTTATAGGTTCTTTAGCAAATGCATCTATTGCTGCTCCAGCAATAGATTTATCCAATAATGCTTTAGCTAATGCGTCTTCATCCACAATACCACCCCTTGAAATGATTACAATATGTGCATCTTTCTTCAATAATCCAATCCGTCTGGCATCGATAAGATTACTGGTTTCCCTGGTTATCGGTGCAGTTACCACAAACCAATCTACTTTCGAAATAATCTCATCCAGCTTATCCATACCCCATACTTCGTTCACTTCGGGAATTTTTTCGACTTGGCGTATATCAACTGCATAAACCTGCATGCCAAAACCATGTGCTCTTTTTGCAACAGCTTTACCTATATCACCCAACGCTAATATCCCCATTGATTTTCCGGTAAGCTCTATAAATGTATCAGCGTATTTATAAGTATCCCAACGGCGTGCTTTTTGATCGTCCCATTGCTCATTCAACCTGTGGGTTATAGTTAACATCATTCCGAGAACATGATCCGCCATTGGATTGGCATGTGGCCCGCGACAGTTAGTAAGCACTACATCTGAAGAAGCTAATCCAGGGATTCCTTCAGTGATTCTATCTATTCCAGTACCAGGGCAATGTATCCATTTCAAATTATCAGCTTTATTAAAAACCTCATTCGATGGCCACCCATAATATATTTCTGCATCTGCGATAGCCTCTAATTCTTGTTCTATATTTTCAGCAAATTTAAACTCCACATCTGGATATAATGATTTAAGCTCGCCAAAAAATGGGATTTCCTCAGATCCTGGTGTTTGGGTCCATAAAACTTTCATATTAACCTCCTATAGCTAAATCTGTTACCAAAATATATTTTCCCATCGTACAGGTTTAAATACGGATTGTATAATAATAAAGTCAATTTGCAACAAAATATACTAAATTTATTTGTTAGTATCCTCTAAATCTTAGCCCGCTAATAAGCGACCGGCAAAACACGATATATTTTTCTTATGGCGAAACTCTTTTACGAGTGCATCTTCTCAAAGTAAACTTTAATCGGTCGATTTGACATAGTTCTTTTGAACAAATCAAATTGATTTATTTAAAACATCCTGTATTTCATTTACTACTTCTGGATTTTTTTCCGAATCTAAAGCCTCAAGCAAATGAATCCTGGTGGCTTCATCAATTCCTATACATCCTAAAGCCCATACAGCATGAACCCTGACCACAAAACTTTTATCGTAAACTGACCCCAATAAAGCAACGACAGCCCTCTTATCCTTCAAATTACCTAATGCTACACAAACGTTTCTTTTCAGACCCTCTAATTTGGTTCTTTTAATAGGGCTATTCTTGAATTTATTCCTAAATTCTTCCTCGTTCAAGGAAAGCAGCGGCAAAAGCTCAAGAGCATCAAAATCGTTCCTTTTGTTAAAATATTTCTCTTGGGAACTCGATACATTGTTATTGACTGGACATACATCCTGACAAATGTCACACCCAAAAACCCAATCTCCTACTAAAGGCCTAAGATTTCTAGGAATGACTCCCTTCAATTCTATAGTTAAAAACGATATGCACAAATCATTATTTATTGTATACGGAGCCTCTATCGCACCTGTTGGACATTTTATGATACACAATTCACAGTCGCCACAAGTTTTTAGGTTCGGTCTATCTGGAATAATAGCTAAATCTGTTATTATTTGTCCGAGAAATACCCAAGATCCATGAGAAGCAGTCAAAATGTTTGAATTTTTACCAAACCAGCCAATCCCAGCTCTTTCTGCTGCAGCACGATCATTCATAGCTCCATCATCAACAAATATACGCCAGCGAAATTCCCTTCCGACAAGATTTGATATATCTGCAACAAATGATTTCAACCTCTTTTTGATTACGCCATGATAATCCATACCCCAAGCATATCTAGCCACTTTACCTCTT
>CAYPYC010000015.1:7802-12631 GCA_964414905.1 uncultured Dehalococcoidia bacterium | reverse complement strand
TAATTGCCAACTTAACTAAAGGAACCCCTGTAACTTTCGAAATAAATGGTACCGTTCTGCTTGACCTTGGATTAACCTCAAGAACATAAACCTTGGTATCCACATTTTCAAAATTAGAATCCAATCCTTTGCCATTGAAAGAACGGTATGGATGCCCTCCTAAAACAACAAATTGAATATTGATTAATCCGTTTGTATTTAATGCTAATGCAATTTTTTCTGTGTAATCTACAATAGTTTTAATTTCTGCATCAGACAAAGTCTGCGTTGGATAAATAGCTAAAGAATCTCCACTATGAACACCTGCACGTTCTACGTGTTCCATTATTCCGGGTATTACAACTGTTTCTCCATCACATACAGCATCAACTTCAACTTCTCTCCCCTCAAAATACTTATCAATCAATATATCCCTTCCAGAAGCTACTTCCATTGCACTAGTAAGAAATTTAGTCAATTCGTTATCGTTTTGTACAATTTCCATCCCTCTACCGCCCAAAACATAACTTGGTCTAACCAAAACTGGATAACCAACATCACTTGCAACCCTTAGTGCATCATCAACATTAGATACTGATGAACCTGGAGGATTAGGTATACCAATATCAGATAAAAAGTCTTCAAATAAATGTCTGTCTGATGCAATATCGATAGACTCAGCACTAGATCCAAGTATTGGAACATTTACTTTGTCCAACGATTGAGAAAGATTAATCGCAGTTTGCCCGCCAAACTGTACGACTACTGGTGTCGGTGAATCATTTGCATCATCCTTTACATCCGATTCGTTGTCGATAATATCTCTAACGCTTTCGTCATCAAGAGGTTCAAAATACAATCTATCGCTTGTATCAAAATCCGTTGAAACCGTTTCGGGATTTGAATTAATCATTATACTTTTAACCTTCTGTTCCTGAAGAGCCCATGCTGCATGAACAGAGCAATAATCAAATTCAATACCTTGCCCAATTCTTATTGGCCCACTCCCAATAACAATTGCTTTCTTTCCAGGCAAAGGCATCGCTTCATTCTCTTGTTCATAAGTACTATAAAAATAAGAAGTGGTAGCCTCAAATTCGCCTGCACAAGTATCTACCATTTTATACACTGGCTTTATTCCCAAACTGATTCGTAGATTCCTTATTGCTTCTGATTTCATGTTTGAAAGTTTTCCTAAAATGAAATCAGAAAAACCAAATCTTTTGGCATGTCTCAATAATTTGTCACCTAACTCATCTTGCATAATTAATTTTTCAAGATGTACTATCCGGGCAAAAGACCTTGTGAACCACGGATCAATACCTGTCTGCCTAGATAATTCATCTGGTTGTGTTTCCAACCTCAACGCTTTCATAACAGCCCAAATCCGCTCATCAGTTGGCCCCAAAGAAATCAATGAGCCTATTTGGTTTTCAGGTTTATTGGACAAATTGATGTCAAAATTAGGTGGTTCCCATAACATAGATCTTCCCGTAATTTCTAAAGACCTAACAGCTTTCATGAAAGCGCCTTCAAATGAACGTTCTATACCCATAACTTCACCGGTTGCTTTCATTTGGGTTCCGAGGCTTCTATCGCCTTCAGCAAACTTATCAAATGGCCATCTTGGTATTTTTACCACACAGTAATCTAGGGCCGGTTCAAATGAAGCTAAGGTAGTACCAGTGACCTGATTATCAATTTCGTCCAACCTTTTTCCGCAAGCGATTTTTGCAGCTACTCTTGCTATAGGATACCCGGTAGCTTTACTAGCTAAGGCTGAACTTCTACTCACTCTTGGATTAACTTCTATTACATAATACTCTGGATCATCTATCGCTACATTATCAAGAGCTTCTGCAACCAAATCGGAGGGCTTCAAGGCAAGTTGAACATTACAACCTCCTTCAACTTTAAGGGATCTGATGATTTTTATGCTAGCAGACCTCAACATTTGATATTCTTTATCTGTTAAAGTCTGGCTTGGAGCTACAACTATACTATCGCCAGTATGAACTCCCATTGGATCTATATTTTCCATATTGCAAATGGTTATGCAATTATCAGCTCCATCACGCATAACTTCATACTCTATTTCTTTCCAACCGATTAATGATTTTTCAATCAATACTTGACCTATTGGACTCGCAGAAAGACCGTTACTGACAATATCTTGGAATTGATCCTCGGTGTAAACAATACCTCCTCCTGTTCCACCTAAAGTATATGCAGGCCTTACAACCAATGGCATACCAATTTCTTTCTTTAATACCATCGCCTCTTCTATGTTACTTACAGTCTTACTTTGAGGAACCGGTTCAGCTATATCAACGAGCATTTTTCTAAATAATTCACGGTCTTCTGCCATTTTAATTGTTTCAATTGACGTTCCCATCAAATCTACATCATAAGTTTTAAGAACACCTGATTCATCGAGGTCTACAGCTAAATTTAAAGCTGTTTGACCACCTAGGGTTGGTAAAATTCCATCTGGTTTTTCTATTGAAATAATTCGAGATATTACTTCAACTGTAAGAGGTTCAATATATACTTTGTCGGCGATGTCTTCGTCAGTCATTATAGTTGCGGGGTTAGAATTAACCAAAATCGTCTCAATTCCTTCTTCTCTCAAAGATTTACACGCTTGGGTACCTGCATAGTCAAATTCAGCTGCTTGTCCGATAACAATAGGCCCCGAACCTATTACCAAAACTTTTGAATATATTGATTTGTTAAATCCCATCTGAATACCAACCTACTTTATACTGATAATATTTTATTAACCGCTACAAAACTTACTGTATTAAACCTTTCATAATCATCATTTATTTATTTGTACTAAATTTAAAAACCTATCAAAAAGATATTCATTATCTAGGGGTCCAGGAGAAGCTTCAGAGTGAAATTGAATACCCATTACTGGTAATTCACTATGCCTTATACCCTCTACAGTACCATCGTTTAAATTAACGTGAGTAATATCTAAAATACTTGGAAGAGTTTCAGCATCCAAAGCATACCCATGATTTTGTGCAGTAATTGATACTTTGCCAGATATAAGATCCTTTACTGGATGATTCCCTCCCCTATGCCCAAATGGCAATTTAAAAGTTTTACCTCCCATAGCACATCCCAATACCTGATTACCCAAACAAATTCCTAATATTGGTAATTTGCCTATCAATTTTTTTGTTTTATTAACAAGATAATCCAATAACTCGGGATCTCCTGGGCCAGGAGATATAACAATCCCATCGGGATTTAAACTTAATACTTCTTGGGCACTAGATTTTGCAGGTACTACCACCACACGACAACCACGTGATTCCAATATCCTCAAAATATTGCGTTTTACTCCATAATCATCTACCACAATCGTAAGACCGTTATCATTCTCATGTAGAGGTTTGCTTATAAAATCATATCGGTCATTCGTTGTAACTTTCGACACATAATCAATATCATCATACTTTGGTAATTTATTAAATCGATTCTTTATTTCATCAACTTCATCCCCATTAACAATTGCTCCCATCATAACTCCAGAGGTGCGAATCTTTTTAGTTAATGCCCGAGTATCAATTCCAGCCAATCCTGCAATATTTTGTGAGCGCAGAAATCCATCTATATCATCTTTACTATCATTATGACTTGGGAAATCACAATATTCTCGTACAACAAAACCAGAAACTTGTATTTTAGACGATTCGAAGTCTTTGTCATTAATTCCATAATTCCCAATAATAGGGTAAGTAGAAACTACTATTTGTCCAGCATAAGATGGATCTGTCAAAATCTCTTGATAACCAGTCATTGAGGTATTAAAAACAACCTCTCCATAAGCAAATTCGGATGCTCCAAATTGAAACCCTTCAAATATTGTTCCATCCTCCAATACTAAAGATTTAGATGTCGATCGGTTCATATATTTTCACTTTCATCCAATAAATTTTTCATCTACATAGATTCTTTTGTTAAATTCACAACATTATTTTCAAGTTGTGAATATACTATTTCACCATCGACTAGAGTAGCTAAGACTTGTCCCTTTAAATTGAGTCCTTCCAGAGGATTATTTTTGCCCTTTGATATAAATTCGTTCGTATTAACGGTCCATTCTTTGTATGGGTCAAAAATTGTTATATCGGCTGGCAATCCAATCTTCAGCGTTCCAGAATTCAAGTTAAACACTTTTGATGGGGAGAATGATAATTTATCAATCAACGAACTTAAAGAAACGTTGTGCTTATGAAAAAGAATCATCGACAAACCTAACGAGGTTTCTAATCCACTTATCCCATTAGCGGCATCATCTAGAGTACAAAATTTATCCAGGTTACTATGAGGAGCATGATCAGTCGCAATAAAATCAACAATCCCGCTCTTTATTCCAGAAATCAGTTCTTGTATATCTTCAGCTGACCTCAAAGGTGGAGAAACTTTAGCATTTGTCATGTAGGCATTAGGTCCTAATTCAACTACAGTGGCTTTATCATTTTTGGAATCCCTATTTATATAATCGACATCAGTTATATTGCCTAACAATATTTCTTCGGATATCGTCAAATGGTGAGGGGTTACTTCGCAAGTAACATCGATCCCTTGTTCTTTAGCTAAACCTACTAATTGTACTGTTCCGGCTGTAGATGCATGGGCAATATGTAACTTACCTCTAGTGTCTTTTGCCAACAATATATCCCTGGCAACCATTATTTCTTCAGAAGCTGCAGCTATCAAAGCAGCAAAAAAGAAAATTAAATTTGATAAAAAAGAAAAGCAAAAGAAAGGTAATGAAACATTAATTTGGCTAGATGCTAAAAATTCACAACCTTTAGGTGTAATAGTTAAAA
>CAYPYC010000015.1:0-7792 GCA_964414905.1 uncultured Dehalococcoidia bacterium | reverse complement strand
CACTCCCAAAATATCTGATACAAACCCTTCATTAACGTTCGCATCATTTGTAAGTTCCAATACCTCACAATGATCTATAATCGGTAAACCAAACATTGAACTATATAATAATGCCTGTTCCATCAATTTAGGATTATTAACAGGATTGCCATCATCACTAAACCCTATAACTCCAGAATTTACCAACTCTTTCATCTGAGTCAATTTAGTGCCTGAACTACCTACTGATATCGCACCAATAGGATTCACCTTAACCACTCCTTCACCTTTAGCTTTGTTTAAAACAAACTCCACAACTTGCACCGAATCCATAACCGGTTCGGTGTTTGGCATAGCACAAACAGTAGTATATCCACCTTTAGCTGCAGCTTTGGTGCCAGAAGAAATGGTTTCTTTGTGTTCAAATCCAGGCTCCCTTAAATGGCAATGTGCATCCACAAATCCAGGACAAACCACATTTCCTTGAACATCTATTACTCTTATCTCTCTACCCAATTTCTCGCCAAGATCTTCCCATGTTGGATTTGATGTCCGAATCTCAGTTATCACACCATCAAGAATCAAGATATCTCCTACTGAATCTATTTTTTGGGAAGGGTCGATTATTCGTCCTGATTTAATTAAATAATTATTCATTTATCTTTACCAATGTTGTTTAAAGTCACATTTTGGAGAACCGCCATTCTAACAGCTAGTCCATTTGTTACTTGGTTTTCCACTACAGATTGCTGGCTATGAGCTACAGAGGTTTCAATTTCTATCCCTTCATTCATCGGGCCTGGATGCATAACAATACAGTTATTTTTAGCAAGTTTCATAACTTCAGGAGTTAAACAAAACAAATTGGCATATTCTCTAATAGACGGAACGCTCCAATGTTTCTGACGTTCTTTTTGCAATCTTAGGGCCATAACCACATCCGCACCTTGAACAGCAGAGCGTAAATCATACTCAATCTTTATATTGCTAGCTTTAGTATGATATATCTGTTGTAAATTAGCTTCGAATTGTTTGGGCAATAAAGTCTTCGGTCCACATAAGACTAATTTAGCACCCAACTTAACAAACCCCCATATATTTGACCTTGCCACCCGACTGTGAAGTATATCTCCTATTATCGCAATTTTTAGGTTTTCAATTTTCCCGAAGTTTTCAAACACTGTAAATAAATCTAGCATCGCCTGAGTAGGATGAGCATGACTACCATCTCCAGCATTTATCACACTGGCGTCTAAATGGCGGGACAAAAAATATGGCGCTCCTGCGTGTGGATGTCTAACTATAATGATATCTGCATTCATTGCTTGTAATGTCAAAGCAGTGTTGTATAAAGACTCTCCTTTTTCTATGCTACTACCTGAACCAGACACATTAATGACATCCGCACTCAATATTTTTGCTGCTCGTTCAAAAGAAACTCTTGTACGAGTACTTGCTTCCAAAAATATATTTACAACCGTTTTACCATTTAGACTCGGGATTTTCTTAATATCCTTTTGCAACAAATCTTTCATTTCAATGGTGTTTTTCATCAAAGATTCAATATCTGTCTTAGAATAGCTGTCCAAATCTAAAACATGCTTTTTATTCATTGTCATTTGCATCTAGTTTTATATTAGTTGCCAACAATATTTCATCTTCACCATCTATCTCTGACAATTTGACTTTAATTTTTTCTTTCCTGCCGGTTGGTATATTTTTGCCTACATAATCAGCCCTTATAGGAATTTCGCGATGTCCTCTATCAACTAGTACTGCTAATTGAATTGATTTTGGCCTACCAAAATCCGTCAATGCATCCATCGCAGCGCGAATACTACGGCCAGTATAAAGAACATCGTCAACTAAAATGACCACTGCATCATTTATTGCCACAGGTATTAAAGTCGGTTTTGAAACCGATTTAGACTCATCATCAAAATCATCTCTGTACAAACTAATGTCTAAGAATGCAACCTGAGGTGATTTATTTTCAAATTGCTTGATTGCCTGGGATAATCTATTAGCTAAAGGAACTCCCCTTGTATGTAAGCCTGCCAACACTATATTTTCAATTTCGAAATTTCTTTCCAATATTTCATGGGCGATTCTAGCAATCATTCGATTTATTTGATTACCATCAAATAGTTTTTTGGGATGGGCGTGTTTTACAATCATAATTTTGAGCAGGTAACAAAAAAGCCACCCTTATTAACTTCATGTGATAAATAGGGATGGCTTAAAAATCTATATTCGACGCGATATTTCAAATTTTATCTTCCTTTTCAGCCTCTCTGTACTGATTTAAAGGACCTTGCCACAAGTGACAAGAAAACCGAATCAATTTTAAATCATACAAATATATTAATCAAGCGAATACAAACTTATTTAGCGTTATCGATTTAAAATAAATGACTTAAAAATCAATAATGATGTTGATTTTATATTTATCCAAATAATGCTAAACTGTCATCTGGATTTCATTAATTTAATCCAGGTGTATCATGTTAGCTTCCATAGCGAAATAACCATTTCCAGGGACTGATTATAATTTGTTAAAAAGGATAGTTGACTGGCTTTTGGGCAGTAAATCAATCATACCAAAAAATAGAGTTTTTATAAAAGGCGAGAGTGTCATTCTACGCGAGAAAAATATAAAAGACATCTCGGATGATTACCGCTGGAGAACTGATCCAGAACTTTCTGAATTAGATGCTACTATACCTATTCATATATCGTTCGATGATTTTTCTAGACAATTTCATGAAGAAATATTTTACGGAAGCTTCTCTTCGAAAAGACTTTCAATAGATAACATCGAGAGGCAACATATAGGTAATTGTATGTTTTATGCCTTTGACTCTTATAGGCAGCAAGCTGAGTTAGGAATAATGATTGGAGATAAAACTTATTGGGGTAAAGGGTACGGAACAGAAACTGTAAAATTAATGCTTAATTACATTTTTTCTGAAACACATTTGAATAGAATATATCTACACACTTTAAAATGGAACGACCGTGCGAGAAAAAGCTTCTTTAAATGTGGATTTAAAGAAGTAAGAGAAATAAATAAAGGTGGATATGATTTTATTCTCATGGAAATCTTTAAACAATCTTGGGAAGAACAAACAGTCAAAAAATCGCTGAATTCACCAAAAACCCTTTAACTTTATTTTAGATGTTCATTTCCGAAAATATTTCAAGTAAGAATAAGTTTTTATAAAATCGTGAATTATCATACTGCTATCGAAAAAGTAATGTCATTAGCAGACTTCGAACGTTCGTCTAAAAATCCCAATAATAGGATTTTTAAACTTGACAGAATGCTCTTCCTGCTAGAAGAACTTGGAAATCCGCAAGATAACACACCTGCTATTCATATAGCTGGAACCAAGGGCAAGGGAAGTACCGCTTCCATGATTGAATCCATTCTCAGAAACTCTGGTTATGTTACTGGTTTATATACATCTCCTCACCTACATAAATTTACTGAAAGAATCCGAATAATGAACCAACCTATATCTGATAACAAGTTTGCGTCTCTAGTCGATAAAATCTGGCCAAAACTAAAAATGGTTGAATCAAATCATTCACTCGGATCTATCACAACATTTGAAATGTTAACTGCTATGGCTTTTTTACATTTCAAGGAGATGAACACTGACTTTCAAATCATTGAGGTTGGGATGGGGGGCAGGCTTGACGCCACTAATGTGATTCATCCAGTAGCATCTGTAATCACAAGAATAAGTTTAGACCATACAGAAACACTAGGAAACACTATTAGCGCTATTGCAGGAGAAAAAGCAGGAATCATAAAACCAAATGTACCGGTAGTATTAGCTCCTCAAATCCTAGAGGCAGAACAAGTTTTTGCTTCCAAAGCAATATCATTAAACTGCCAATTGTCTAATGTAAAAGAGAATGTTTATTGGAAAATTACAAAAAAGGATCTATATAAACAAAAAATCAAAATAGCAGGCCAACTATCAAATTACACAATTGAAACAAATTTGCTTGGAGATCATCAAGCCGATAATGCCGCTACATCTATCGCAACAATAGAAACTTTAATAAAAATGGGTATATCTATAAAACCAGAATCTATTATCAATGGATTCAACCCCATAAATCTAAAAGGCCGGTTCCAAGTTATTGAATCAAATAGAATTAAATTCGTTTTAGATGGAGCTCATAATCCGGATTCAATTGAACGTTTAATTTTTTCGTTTAGAAAATATTTTAACCCAAAAAAAGTAATTCTAGTTTTCGGATGCATTGATGGACATGATTATAAAAAAATGCTAACCAATTTATCAATGTTGAAACCTATCCTCATCGTTTCAAAATCCAGGCATCCAAAATCAATCCCGCCATCTGATATTTCAAAAACACTTGAATTTGATGATTGTCAATTAGATAGTTTACAACCAACAGTATCGAACGCCATAGATAAAGCTTTAACCTTGGCCACCAATGAAGATATAATATTAGTAACAGGTTCGTTTTCTATTGTGGGCGAAGCCTTGGAAAAACTAGAAGGAATTGAACCGGAAATATATTACTAATACGTTTGCATATAATGTAAAATCATGCCCGATATAAGGGAAATGGTATATGGGGAACTCATCAAACATACAATCTGAATATGACACTGTAGTTGTTACAGGATTATCAGCTATCACACCACTAGGTGAATCTGTCGATGAATTTTGGGGTAATTTGTGTAATGGCGTATCTGGAATTGGTCCAATTACTCTATGTGACCCAAGTCCTTTCCCTTGCAGGATAGCAGGTGAAGTGTCTAACTTTGATCCTTCAACCTACATGGAACCTAAAGATGCTAAGCGTATGGCCAGATTTTCACAATTAGCTGTAGCAGCAGCGAGAGAAGCTATAGCACATGCGGATTTAGATATTGGTTCATACCCAAACCCAAATAGAATCGGAGTAGTAATGGGTAATGGTAATGGAGGTTTTCCTACAACTGAAGAAAATGCAAGACTATTAGTGTCTCGTGGCGGAATGAAAGTAAGTCCGTTTTTTATACCAATGATATTGCCTAATATGGCAGCAGCTAACGTAAGTAGGATTTTCGGTCTTAAAGGCTATACGTCAACAATTATCACTGCATGCGCTGCTGGAACCCAGGCCATCGGTGAAGGCTATGAAATAATAAAACGGGGTGATGCAGATGTAATTCTTGCGGGAGGCTGTGAGGCTGGAATCAGTCAATTAGGACTTGGCGGATTCAATGTTATAAAAGCATTAACAAAACAAAATGATCAACCTCATAAAGCTAGTAGACCATTTGATGCAAACAGAGACGGATTTGTTCCTGCTGAAGGATCCGCTATATTGGTTTTGGAAACTTTAGCTCACGCCTTGAATCGTGGAGCCAATATTTATGCGAAAATATTGGGACAGGGAGTCTCGTCAGATGCTTATCATGCAGTGCAACCAGATGAAAACGGGGACGGTGCAGCACGCGCTATTAAAAATGCTTTGGTTAACTCAAAGTTGTTAGCTAAGGATATTGACTACATAAATGCCCATGGCACTTCCACTCCACTAAACGACCTAGCAGAAACATTAGCTATCAAGAAAATATTTGGCGGAAATAGCACCCCTCCAATAAGCTCCACAAAATCAATGATAGGTCACGCACTTGGTGGAGCAGGAGCATTAGAAGCTGTAGCATCTATCAAATCAATACTTGATCAAACAATTCATCCAACCATCAACCAAGAAGTTTCAGACCCACAATGCAACCTTGATTATGTTCCAAATGTGGCTCGAAAGCATAAAGTAGAAACGGCATTATCAAATAGCTTTGGTTTCGGCGGGCAAAATGCTTGCATCATTATTCAAAAATACGATTAACAATAATAATCCTAGTAAACCGACCATTTTATTTAATACATAGGAGCAAATAATGAAAAAAGGTAAGGCAGCAGTATTTGTAAAACCCTACAAATTTGAAATTACAGAATTGCCAACCCTACCGTTAGATTCCGATGGAATATTAGTTAAAATAACCTCATCTGCAATCTGCGGATCAGATTTACATTACTGGCGGGGTGAACTTAAACCAAAAACCTCCGGTAAACCCGGTCCTATAATTCTTGGACACGAAATGACTGGTAAAATCGATTCTCTTGGGTCAAATATTACTACAGACTCTATGGGTCAAAAACTAAAGGAAGGAGATAGAGTGGCATTCCCTTACTTTTTCCCATGTAGAAGATGCTATAACTGTATGAGATTGGAATTTAACAATTGCCCAAACCGCTTTAGGTTTCGAGGAACCATAGAAGAACTTCCTTATTGTAATGGGGGATTTGCTGAATATTATTATCTTTTCCCCGGGCATTTCGTATTCAAAGTCCCAGATGAGGTACCAGATGAAACTACTACATCTGTCAATTGTGCACTCTCACAAGTGATTTATGGACTCCAACAAGGCGGCATGAAAATAGGAGATTCCGTTGTAATCCAAGGTGCAGGCGGTTTAGGAATAAACGCAGCAGCAGCAGCAACCGAAATGGGTGCGGCAAACGTTATAGTTATTGACGGAATAGAAAATCGTCTAGAACTTGCACGCCAATGTGGTGCTACCCATACCATCAACATTAATGAAATTACCGATGAAAATGACCGGGTCGAACATGTTAAAAAAATTACTAACCAAAGAGGTGCAGATATTGGATTAGAGGTTGTAGGATACCCGGGTGTTGTGAACGAAGGTATTTCTATGCTGCGCAACGGAGGTAGTTATGTAGAAATCGGAAACATCTGGGACAACAGTGATGCAAGCATAGACATGTCCAAATTAGTGTGGAATATGACCAAGTTAATAGGCATAGCCCACTATGACCCATATATTATTCCGGTAGCACTAGACTTTTTGGTAAGAACGCAAAGCAAATTCCCATTAACAAATATTATTTCCCATAAATTCGCTTTGGATGAAATATCAGAAGCTTTTGAACAATCAGAATGGTCAGGTAAAAACTCCACTACAGGATTGACAAGAGCGATTTTGGTACCATGACATAAATGAATCTATTTTCATCAAATCAAAGTTTACCTTTAGTTTTATCCAAATCTGAATACAAGATAGATTCTGACTTGGTTAAAACGTACAGCACCTCAATTCAATGTGAACCATTTCCTTTTTCAGGATTTTCAAACCAATACAAAAAAACTATACCGCCAACGGCTATTTTAACTTTAAGCTTAAGAGATTGGGTAAATAAATTGGAATTGCCCCGTGGCACATTACATACTGGACAAGAAGTTGAATTCATCAATCCCGTTAACTTGAATAGTGTTTTATGCTGTACAACAACTCTATTACAAAACAGTGTGCGTAAATCAACTCGCATTTTAATAATACAGTTGTTCGTAGAAGATGAGAACAAAATGCCAATATTGAGAGGCAAAACAACTCTATTTACCTCATTATGAACATACAATATACTCTACCTCAAAGCCTACCAATTATAGCCCAACTTATAACACAATCGATGATAATTGATTACTCTAAAGTATCTAATGATTTTAACCCAATTCACCTAGATTCAACCTTCGCGATTGAAGCTGGATTTGATACAACAATAGCTCATGGTATGATGGTTTTATCGTATATATCAGAAATGATGACCATGGCTTTTGGTACAAAATGGGCAACTACGGGCCAATTAAAGGTAAAGTTTCGTTCTCCTGTTTTATCAGGGGAATCTATTGAAACATTTGGGGAATTATCGCGGACGACAAAGGATAATAATTTAAACAAAGCTTTTTACAAAGT
>CAYPYC010000014.1:0-13384 GCA_964414905.1 uncultured Dehalococcoidia bacterium | reverse complement strand
TTATATCAATAAATTGAACTAAAATATATTCAACCCCATCTTCTTTAATTCGCTTTTTTATTCTTTCTCTTTGGTCCATAGCTAACACACCTTTATATATTTATTTCATATTTAGAACGCTTAGTTATCTCCAAAAATCTTGTTAGTACCAACTAATGGCACTCTTGCCATAGCCGAGGCTTCTATAGTTAATGCCGCCAAATCTTCCGGTTCAAGGCTATGTACATCGCTCTTACCGATAGATCTAGCCAACAAAGTCATTTCCATTGTCATTGCATTTATAAAATTCGCAACTCTTTCAGCCCCTTCGTCTGGATCCAATCTGCTAGTCAAATTTTCATCTTGAGTTGCAATTCCTACAGGACATTTTCCAGTATGGCATCGATTACATTCTCCTGCTGGCACCCCTATTTCTTTTACAAAATTTGACCCAGGTATTTCTCTATTGCAATTTAAAGCAATCAACGCAGATATACCAATTGCTACTGCATCAGCCCCTAATGCTAAAGCTTTAGCAACATCACCTCCACTCCTTATACCCCCAGAAGCAATCAAACTTACCTTACCATCCAATTTGATCTCTCTTAAAGCTTCTCTAGCCAATACTATCGCTGGAACTGTCGGTATTCCAGAGTGGTCTAAAAGTATTTCAGATGATGCCCCGGTTCCAGCAAGCATGCTATCAACTACAATTGCATCAGCTCCTGCTTTAGCCGCTAATTTAACATCATCCGAAACCCTGCAAGCTCCCAATTTGACATGAACAGGAACATTCCAATCCGTTGCTTCTCTCAACTGTTCAATTTTCATGGCTAAATCATCGGGACCAAGCCAATCAGGATGTCGTGCAGGACTTCTTTGATCAATACCAGCAGGCAAATCCCTCATATCAGCTATATGATCCAAAACTTTAATGCCCATTAACATACCACCAGTTCCAGGTTTAGCTCCTTGCCCTACAACTATTTCAATCGCTTGAGCCTGCTTAAGATGATGAGGATTAAATCCATATCTACTTGGTAATACTTGGTAAATCAATTTGTCTGAGGATTTTCTTTCGGAAGGGAGCATACCGCCATCACCAGTACAACTAGCAGTACCAACCATACTGGCAGCTTTACCCAAAGCTGTTTTAGCATTAGCGGACAAAGCTCCATAGCTCATACCTGTAATATAAATTGGCGTATCTAGAACAAGAGGATTTTTTGCATTTAATCCTCCTATAATAGTTCTGGTGTTACATTTCTCTTTATAACCCTCCAATGGAAATCGCGTCAATCCAGTTGATAGAAATGTTAAATCATCAAAATGTGTAACTTTTTGGAAACTGCTAAATCCACGAATTCTATATCTGCCTAAATCTGATTTAGCGTGAATATCTTCTATAACCCAAGGAGAAAAAATTTGACTTGTTCTATTGACCATAATTCATACCAACCTAAACAGATGATTTCTCTAATCTTTCTAATTTGTCAAAATGATATAGTTTTTTACCTGATACAATCTTTTTAAATTCTGGTTGTTTATCAATACCATTTTCTTCCAATTTGTCCCAGACTGAAATAAGTTCTTTTTTTGTAATATCAACAATTATCGCATCATTACCCAAGGACGCTATGTCACCCCCAACATAAATCTCACCTTCATACATGGAATCTCCTACTGCGTCACCAACATCACCACAAACAATAATCTGTCCTTTTTGCATCATAAATCCCGTCAAAAACCCAGAATTTCCACCAATTACTAAAGACCCCCCTTTCATAGATATTCCTGCTCTAGCACCAGCATTCCTGCCAACACATATATTCCCCCCTCTCATGCTCGCTCCAACAGAAGCACCTGCGTCTTTACTTATTGATATATTACCGCTCATAAGATTTTCACCTAAAGCCCAACCCGAATTACCTTCAATTACTACCGATGGCCCATCTAATAAACTAGCACAATAATATCCTAAACTCCCTCTCACAGTGATATTGCATTGCGCTAAAATACCCACAATAATATTGTGTCTTGCTTTAGGATTAATTATTTCGATATCTTTTCGAGCTCCAATTAATTCGGTTAATCTGACATTAATTTGTCTAGTCGAAAGTTTAGAAGCATCTATACTAACCAAGTCATGCACTCCTTTTCCTGTGGTTCAAACCTATCAATTTCGTCTTGAAACACACTTAACAAGGCAGTTTCTTCTGATGCCACAGCCACTCTATCTGTAGTTTCCATTATCACTAAAGGTTTTGCAGACCAACTATCTTTTGCATAACCAATCCCATCCTTAGTAGAAACAAGATATGTGAATGTCCCATCTAGTACTTCCAATGATTCACTAATAGCTTCATCTAAACTTAAACCCGATTTAATCCTTTCTGCTAAGAACACTGATATGATCTCTGAATCATTTCCAGTTTGAAATTTGTGTCCCATATCCTGATATTTTCTTCTTAGAGAATGATAATTTGTCAATTGACCGTTGTGAACTACAGAAATATCTGGAAAAGGATATGCCCAAAATGGATGAGAATGACTAACATCAATTTTGCTTTCTGTAGCCATCCGTACGTGCCCAATTCCATGAGTGCCCTTGATTTCACCTATGGCATGGTGATCATTTAGCTCAGTAGCATCCCCAACATCTTTGACTATCTCTGAATTGGTGCCAATTGAATCTACTTCTACTCCATCTATATCTGCAATAGTATTAGCTAACTTACCTACATCTGCTTCATAATTGACACAAATTTTACCGAATCCATTTGCAAATCCTGAATATTCAATCACTGCTCCAATACTGGAGATTCCTTTAGACAGAATTTCTAATGCATTAGAATTTTGATCTTCGATTCTAAATCTAACAATATAATCTGATTTGTTTTCCACTCCTCCTATAGTTATCCCTGTAGAATCACGACCTCTATGTTCCAAGGATTCTAGCATTTTGATTAAATCAGAACCAACTGAAGCTAATCCAGCTGCTTCGGTATTTTTATAAATTACTCCAATAACACCGCACACAATGCTTTCCTCCCTATTATATTAAATCTCAAAAACCTTACTTAAAATTAAAAACTCATTACTGTTTATCAAGTCTAATATTTTCATTCACCCATAAACCATCTTTTATCTTTTTCACAAACTTCTTTATCTTCATAAAAGGATTCAAGATAATAAGCTACATCAAATAATGTACTCTCATTATAATGGTTTGCAACAATTTGAATCCCTATAGGCAAACCATTATCGCTCATTGCAAAAGGAATTGAAATTGCAGGGGACCCCGTTATTCCAAATGTGCATGTAATTGCAGCCGCATGACTAGCTGGCATTTCTTGTCCTTCTATAACAATAGTTTGCGAATCATGTTCAGGAGCCAAATTAGGTGCTGTTGGACATATTAAAACATCATATTTAGCAAAATAATCAGTAAACCAGTATCTATAGCTATCACAAATACTACTCGCTTTCAAAAACGCATCCAAATCAGGTCTTTCTATCGACAATAATCCTTTTATTGGTTCAGATAATTCAGATTCATTCCCTTGCACATATTTATTCAGATATTCAATACCCTCACCAGCCAATAACACGTAGGTAGCGTCTATGGGGGAAAGTCCATCAATTATCGGAACAGAAATTTTTTCTACTGTACAGTGATTAAGTTCTAAAGCTTCAACTGCTTTTTGGACTGCATTTCTTATCTGAGAATCTACCGGATCATATGGTTCATTATCAAACCATCCAATTTTCAACCCCTTAAAATCCGATGTAGTTTTACTTTTTATGGGAACTGGCAAAGCATATTGGTCCAAACCATTATATCCACTTAATATATGATATGAACAAACTATATCTCTAACACTTCTAGCTATCGGCCCCGCATGGAAATATCTTGAAATCATTTCTGGCCAATGCCCTGTCAAAGGTATACGACCTTGCGTTGGCTTGAATCCTACAACTCCACAATAGTGGGCAGGTAGCCTATTGGACCCTCCTAAATCACTTCCAACTCCCAATGGAGACAAGCCTGTTGATAAACTAATAGCTTCTCCACCAGAGGATCCTCCGCATGTATGTCCTTTCATCCATGGATTTTCCCCTTTATCAAAAATAGCTCCAGATGTTTCAGCAGCCAAAGCAAATTCGGGCAAATTAGTCTTGCCAATCAAAATACCACCAGCATTCTTCAATCTTTTTACTACTTCAGAATCATTTTTCGGTATTCTATCTGCAAACAATTTAGAACCTCTAGTAGTTCTTATACCAGCAGAATCAAACACATCCTTCATTGTGAATGGAACACCATGCAAAGGTCCTTTGATTAAACCGTCTTTAAATTCTTTGTCTGCATTTATAGCTTCTTCTAAAGCATTTTCTGCAAAGGTTACAATACCGTTTAATTTTGAATTGAACTTTTGGAATCTTTCCCTGTGGAGGGAAACCAATTCAAAAGAATTTGTCTGGCCATTACGTATAGCCTCAGCCATAAAAGTAGCATCCTGATGAATTAAATCTTTACACATAAAAACAATCCAAACCAATTATTTGAATGGGAAGAATATCGTATCATTAATCTCCGTATATTTGAACCAGATAAACCGAATTGATTTACCTTGGTTATTGTCGGATTAAAACAGAGAATTTAAACACAATTAATCCATGGCAAATTAAATCAACTTAGAATGATTTCTTAATCTTTGTTTAAATTATTAGTTCTCTTATGTTTTTGATACTTTGCGCGACAGAATATTTGTCATTATATACAGCTGAACCAGCAACAATTATATCTGCTCCAGCTTCGACGACTAGTCTAACAGTATCTGTGTTCACACCACCATCTACTTCGAGTTCTGCTTCAGATGCCGAATCATCCAACATTCCCCTAACATTTTTGATTTTAGGTAACATTGACTTAATAAATTCTTGTCCTGAATATCCTGGGTTAACCGTCATAACTAAAACAAGGTCTATTTCATTCAACACTTCTTTTATTACATCAAAACAAGTTCCTGGACTTATTGCTATCCCTGCTTTGGCACCTGCCTTTTTAATATCTAAAATAGTTTTATGTACATGTTTTGCAGATTCATAGTGGACAGTTAATAAATCTGCTCCTATATCAACTAATTCATTAACAAATCTATTCGGCTCTAATACCATCATATGAACATCTAAAGGCAAATCCGTCGCTTTTCTTACAGCATCTACTATTAAAGGTCCCATAGTCAAATTAGGTACAAATTGACCATCCATTAAATCAATATGTATATAATCAGCTCCACCTTCTTGAGCTTCAACAACTTGGTCTCTTAAAACACCAAAGTCAGCCGACAAAATTGATGGTGATATTTTAATCATTGAACCCTTTTCGAGTTTCTTCCCCTAAATGTCCCTCAGCTATTTTTATAGAAGACTTGATGTTTTTTAAGGCAGTGCCGCCAAAAACATTTCGTGAATTGATTGAATTTTCAATTGTAATGCTAGTTACATCAGACTCAAACAATTCAGAAAATGATTTATATTTTTCTAATGGCAATTCATGAATGTTTTGTTTCGTTTCAAGAACATAATCCGTCAATTTTTTTACTATTCCATGAGCTTCTCTGAAAGGCATCCCTTTTCTAACTAGATAATCAGCAATATCAGTCGCTAAAACATTACTATTATCTATTGCTAATCGCATTTTATCTTCATTAAAGACAATCGTGTTCAACATAGAAGTTATTACCCTAACCGTTTTTGATATCGTGTCGAAAGTATCGAATAAGGGTTCTTTATCTTCCTGCAAATCTCTATTATATGTGAGTGGCAATCCTTTTAGTATCGTGAGCATTGCAACAAGGTTACCAAACACTCTTCCTGATTTTGCTCTACCAATTTCAGCAAAATCAGGATTCCTTTTCTGAGGCATCATGCTACTACCAGTAGTATAATCACTACCTAATTTTGCAAAATCAAATTCTTCTGATGTCCAAATAACGATCTCTTCACAAAGGCGAGAAATATGAACAGAACAGATAGCGGATGCTGAATGGAAATCTAGTAAAAAATCTCTATCAGAAACTGCATCCATGCTGTTTGTGGTCAGATTTTTAAATCCTAGTTTGTTAGCAACCCATTCCCTGTCCAATGAATAAGTGGTGCCAGCTAACGCACCACTACCTAAGGGCATAACATCGGCGGATTCATACACTGCAACGAAACGAATACAATCTCTTTTAAACATCTCATAATATGCCAATAGATGATGTGCTAATGAAACTGGTTGTCCGCGTTGCAAATGAGTGTATCCGGGGAGATATACTCCTATATTCTTGTCAGCTTTAGCTAAAATTAATCGCCTAAGTTCCAACAATCCATCCCAAATTTCCTGGGCAGATTCTTTAACGAACATTCTCAGGTCTAAAGCAATTTGGTCATTTCGTGATCTTCCGGTGTGTAATTTTCCCGCTAAGGAACCTATTTTTTCAAATAATGCTTTCTCTACATTCATATGTATATCTTCAAATTCTTGAGAAAATTGAAACACACCCTCCTGAATCTCAAGTCTTATCTGCTCTAACCCATCACATATTAACTTGGATTCTTCAACAGTCAATATTCCCTGATTCCCCAGCATCTCTGCATGGACTTTCGAACCTTTTATATCTTGTTTATATAAACGTTTATCAAATTTAATAGAGGAGGTATATAATTTATCTGATTGTCGTTCCATGAATCACTTCCCGGAGCTATTATTTTTCGGAGCCAAAAATTTTCTTCTAAGTGTTAAAACCTTTTGTTTCTTTTGATTAAAAGCGCGTGTTTCCATATACACAATGCCTCTATCAGTTTTAGTCTTAGAAAGTCTTACGTCAAGAATTTCACTTTCAGCATATATCGTATCGCCTTGAAATACAGGACCATCATGCATAATTGTTTCATATTCCAAATTAGCTATAGCTTTACCTGAGGTGTCTTTTACACTCATCCCAACAACTAGACTAAAAACTAATGTGCCGACAACCAATATTTTACCGTGTTGATGGCTTTGCATATAATTTTCATCAGTATGCAACGGATTATCATTCATTGTCAAAAGGCAAAAGGTGTGATTATCTGATTCAGTTATAGTTTTACCTGGCCAATGCCTATATATATCTCCAACAGCAAATTCATCTAAATATTTTCCAAATCCATCCCTAGATTCTATAATCATGCCTCATTACACCCTTAAATATATTATTAATACTTAGAAGTACCATTCGACTGCGGTATTCCAAGAATTCTAAATGGAATATTTCTCCAAAAGCCTCCTAGCAATTATCAATTTTTGAATCTCATTGGTCCCTTCCCCTATAATCATAAGAGGGGCATCCCTATAATGCCTTTCGACATCAAAATCCTTTATATATCCGTATCCTCCATGAATCCTCATTGCCTCCATTGCAACTTCACCACAAACTTCTGACGCAAACAATTTGGCCATTCCTGCTTCTAGATCAACTCTATCTCCAGAATCCATCTTGGAAGCAACATCATATGTTAATAGACGGGCGGCCTGTATTTTAGTTGCCATGTCAGCTAATTTGATTTGAATTGATTGGTGGCTTGATATAGGCACTCCAAATGATTCCCTTTTTTGTGAATACTCTATAGCAGATTCAAAAGCAGCAGTAGCAACTCCCACAGCTCTCGCTGCTATATTAACTCTCCCTGCCTCTAAGGCTCCCAAAACTTGGCTGAACCCTCTTCCTTCTTTACCACCAATTAAATTATCAACAGGCACCTCACAATTATCAAAAACCAATTCACAAGTATCTACACCTCTATATCCAAGTTTGTCCAATTTTTGAGCAACTGAAAACCCTGGCGATCCTTTTTCAATAACCATACAACTAATACCTTTGTATTTTGGATTTGCGTCTAAATCGGTCTTGACTGCAACAGCAAACGCGTTTCCATACAATCCATTAGTTATAAACATTTTTGAGCCATTTACAATATATTTATCGCCATCTTTAATTGCCGAGGCAGTTATATTTTGAACATCACTACCAGCTCCCGGTTCTGTTAAGGCTAACCCTCCGCGTATTTCTCCAGTCACCATTTTAGGCAGAAACCGCTGTTTCTGTTCATCACTGCCATGACTGCCTATGATATTTGCTAGTATATGATGCGTCCCTATCATGCCAGTCAGACTCATCCATCCCTTGCTTAATTCCTCGAATATTGTAGCAAAAGTAGTGTGGTCCAAACCAAGCCCACCATATTTTTCAGGAATTGTTATACCGAAAAGCCCTAATTCTTTCATGATATCAACTAGCTCATGCGGATATTCATCATCATTATCAAGTTTAGATGCAACAGGAGTCACTTCATTTTTTACAAAATCACGGACTAATGAAATAATTTGTTTTCTTACATCACCCGATGTGTCCAAATCACCACCTCTTTTTTAACACATTTGTTTAAACGATATTTGAAATACTTTTAGATAATTATAATCAATTTCTTGGGTGTTTTTTACCATAATTTTTTGCAGATACTCCCAATATTTTCAAAAACCCTTCCGCATCAGAATGGTCATAATCACCTATATTTTCCATAGAAGAATCATCTGTATATAAAGAATATGGCATTGAACTTAATTGTTCTCCTACTTCACTAAACAAAACCGATCCTTTGTGCAGTTTCATCGTCACCGACCCTGTCACATATTGGCTTATATTATTTATTGACTTCATTGCTGACAGTGAACCTAAATCAAACCAGAATCCTTGATAAATTTGTTCACTTAAATATTTAGATAATGATTCAAAGAGATTCCTAGCCCTTCTGTCTAATATAAACTGCAATAAATATTCGTAGGATTTTCCAATAAGCTCAATCCCTGGAGATTCATAAATACCTCGCGATTTAATTCCAACGAAACGATTTTCTATAACGTGAGTACCGATTCCTACACCATGTCTACCAGCTATTTTATTTGCTTGTTTAAAAGCATCCACTAATCCAACCTTCGTTCCATTAATTTCTATTGGAATTCCTCGATCCCATTTTATCGTGACAAACTCAGAAACATCTGGAGAATCCCACGGCCAAACACCCATAACAGGTTCTACAAAAAATGGGGGTATGCTCACATCCTCTAAATCACCTGCCTCATGAGTTAATCCTAAAAAATTAGCATCGGTAGAATATCTTGCTTCAGATGATTCTTTAAGTGGCAAATTATTTTTGTTGCAATATTCAATCATTTCCTTTCTTCCAGGAAACTCATTTATAAAATCCGTATCTCTCCAAGGAGCATAAACCTCAATTTCAGGGTCAAGCATGTTACTTGCCAGTTGAAATCTTACTTGATCATTTCCTCTACCAGTGCAACCGTGAAAAAATACCGGGATTTCTGCTTCTTTTAAAAGAGGTAAAATACTTTCAACTGTTATTGGTCTGGCTATTGCAGTAGTATTCCAATATCCTCCTTCGTATCTTGCCTGAGCCTGTACAACTTTTAATCCCGCTTCAGCCAATGCTTCAGTCCCCGAAACTAAAACCGCTTCAACTGCTTTACATCCAATCATTCGTTTTTTTACATCTACCAATTCGATTTCATCAGGTTGAGCTAGATCTACGGTGTAGCAAGTTACTGAAAACCCTTTATCATTTAGCCAATGGGTAACTGTACAGGAATCAAGACCACCAGATACAGCTCCACCAATAGACTTTATTCCTTTATCACGAAGATCATTCCATTTCATATTCAACCCTCAATAAGAAACCTTATTATTAACAATCAGTCCTTTGCGTTTAAAACTTGCTGAATACCTTCTTTTAATTTTTCTATAGCTTCATCTATTTCAGAAATAGAAATAGTCAAAGGTGGCATCAATCTTATCGCATCTGGCCTAACCGCATTTAATAACAAGCCTAATTTATTACAAGAATCAATAACGTCTGCTGAAATTTCAGACGAAAATTGGATCGCAAACAAAAGTCCCATGCCTCTTATTTCGATGATTTCATTAGTGGCAGATTGTAACTCAGCCAATTTAGAATTTAGGTATTCACTAGACTTTTTAACATCGGCTACAATATTATTCTCGAGCAAATATTTTGTAGAAGCAAATGCAGCCGCACATGCTAAAGCATTCCCTCCAAATGTTGATCCATGATCGCCTGGTTCAAGCACAGAAGCAAAATTTTTCGCTAATAGGGCGCCAATAGGAACTCCCCCACCTAAACCTTTAGCTAATGTTATAACATCTGGTTCAACTCCAAAACTTTGGTATCCAAACAGTGTTCCTAATCTGCCCATTCCGGTTTGTACTTCATCAAAAATTAATAGTATCCCTTTTTGATCGCACCATTCCCTAACTGCTTTCAGATATGATTTGTTTGGTATATTGACTCCTCCTTCACCTTGAACGGGTTCAATCATAATTGCTGCCGTGTTTTTGGAAGTAGCTTTTTTTATAGCTTCAATATTGTTATATTCAACATGAACAAATCCTGTAGGCAAAGGGTGAAATGGATCTTCTGTGTGAGGCTTACCAGTAGCAGCCCAAGTAGTAAGAGTTCTACCGTGAAATGAATTTTCAGCTGTTATCACTTCATAGGCTCCATCCAAGTTTTTTTTGCCAAATTTTCTTGCTAGTTTTATTGCTCCTTCATTTGCTTCAGCACCGCTATTAGCAAAAAATATTTTATCCATACAACAATTATCAATCAAAATTTGTGCTAATTTGAGTTGGGGCACGGTATAAAACTGGTTAGACGTTTGTAGCAAAGTATTTGCTTGTTTCGAAATTTCTTTTGCCACATCGGCATTGGAATGACCAACATTATTTACTGCCCATCCCGCTACAAAATCCAAATATTCTTTTCCATTTTGATCCCAAACCCTACTACCTTTTCCTCGTACTATAACCATAGGCTGTCTACGCACGCAAAACATATAGTAATCTTCTTCGATTTGTTTCCAATTAATTTCATTACTTATTGAAGACATTTTATTCGCTGCCTCCTTTTATAGATTTCAACTCATTTATTTTTTCTTCCAAATCAATAATAAATGATTCCAAAGAATCAATCAGTGACTCTATCACAGTTTCATCTGTTTCTATTTCGGTTGTATTGTTTTCATCAGAAGTCGTTTCATCCAAATCGTATCCGGATAATGCATAAACAGATTCTTTAATTGAAGTACCCATAACTACTTTTTCCTGAGATGCTAATATGACAGTTTTCAATTCAGGAAATTCAACTCCTTCTGCTTTCAAATAGACAGGTTCAGCGTATATTAAGCTAAAAACCTGTTCTCCAGTACCACTTTCAATAGCTGCTACAGGAATCACCAGTAAGTTCCCTCTAATACATTCAGAACCTTCTTGACACCTTAGTGTAAACCATTCTGATATTGTGGGATCGTTGTCAATCTTAGCTTCAATTTGCTCGGGGCTATCAATTTGCCTGCCTTTAGGGAAAGTAAATGCTATTAGAGATCCATAATTGGTCCCATCATTTCTTGCAGCGAGCCAACCTGCCATAATAGGCGGATCATTACGTGTAAATGGCAAGAGAAGAACAAATTCTTCACGGCTTTCTCCTGGTATCTTCATAATCACATAATATGGATTGACTGTCTGCAAATCTCCTTCTTGTCCAAATTTCTCTTCTGGGACATTCCACACATCCTCCAGATTATAAAAATCTCTAGGAGCCTCCATATGATATTTCAAATATTTATCTGATTGAAATTGGAATAAATCTTGTGGATACCTAATATGCCTTGCCACATCTTCCGGCAGTTCTACTCTGTCAAATAAATCGGGGAAAATAGACTTATATGTCCTTATTAAAGGATCGCTATTATCAACCGCAAAAAAGTCTACTTGTCCATCATATGCATTTACCATAATCTTCACACTGTTACGGACATAATTGAAATTATAATCCTCATAAGAGGTCAAATCTGAATACGGATACTTATCTGATATCGTGTATGCATCTTGTATCCAAACCAATCCTTTTTCCGTAGCTACCAGATATGGGTCTTGATCTAATTTCAAAAAAGGAGCAATCGTGAGTATACGATCTTGTATCTCTCTCCTATATTGCAATCGGCTATTTTCATTGATTTGATTAGTTATAAGTATATTCAAATCACCAAATTGCCAAGCATATGCTAGCCGCCTTATAAAAGACCCTATGCCCACACCACCATTCCCATCATAATTAAATTCATTAATTATTCCATTTTCACCAATATAATCTAATTCTTTAGTATTGGAATTAACAATCACATAATTATCCGTTATTTCCCCATAATAAATCCTAGGATTAGAAACGACTATATCCGGCTCAGTCTGGACTTCAGAAGAAGCTACCTTGATTAAACCATCATTAGGCAAATCCTTAGCAAAAAATTCTGGTCTACCTTCGGCAGTAAATTCAGTCACAGGCGACATAGCAAATCCAAAGCCGTGGGTATATATTAATCTCGTATTAATCCATGTTTGTGCTTCAACTTCTAATTTAGATTGATCAACTTCCCGAGCTGCTAACATCACTTGCCGATAATCGTTATTTATTGTATATCGGTCAACATCTGCGTCTTTAAAACCATAATAGGGTCTAATTAACTGTATTTGTCTATAAACATCAGATAAAGGCCCATCATCCCATAACCTTATATTATCCAAAGTATTTAAATTTTGCTCAATAAGATCAGACGAAATCACAGGGTCAACTGGATATGACTGACGAATTAAATTAGGCTCGGCCAATCCATATGCTTGACGGGTAAAACTTATATTATTTGTCAATAACGATTCTTCTTTGCCAAATTCATCAGGATTAACGTTAAATCTTTGCATAGCGTTAGGCCAAGCAACTGTCAAAACCAGAAGGGCAATCACCCACAAACCTATTCCTGCAATAATGATTTTCAAATCTTTTTTGTATATATTTGCCATCATCAAAACAGCACTAGCTAATGAAATAAATGTCAAAATAGCCAAACCAGGTTTACGGGCATTAACATCAGTATAAGTAGCTCCATAATATAATCCTGATTCAGATAGCACTAATCCCCATCTATCTATCCAGTGTCCTAACCCTATAATCACCATTATTATTGATGCAATTATTGATAAATGGACAAGGAAGTTACCTGAGAATTTAATACCCACGCCACGTGCACTATAATTAAGAAAATACATTGCTCCAGTTACAATCGTAATGGCGATAGCAGCAGTCAAAGCCCAACCGTTGATAAAGTCGTACACAGGCAAACTAAATATATAAAAAGAAATATCTTTATTAAAAATAGGGTCCGTAATTTGAAAAGAAACTGAATTCGCAGCTTGTTTACTAACGAGTTGAGTTGACCAACGAGTTGACT
>CAYPYC010000013.1:0-13618 GCA_964414905.1 uncultured Dehalococcoidia bacterium | reverse complement strand
GCTGCAGTTGATTTTGCAGCATTTTTACTAGTGGATGAACCACGAGTTGTTTTAGAGGCAGAAGTCGACTTGGGTTTTCTGCTTGACTTGGTTTTGTTATCTTCGCTATTATCTGTATTTTTATTGTCAGTTGTCACTCTATTACTTCCTTACAGTCTGAGCAAGTTCTTGCTTTATTTCCATCGGCTAGAATTTTAAATTTGACTTTAGTTGGTTTTGAACAGTGAGTACATATAAGGAGTGTGTTAGAAACATTGATTGGCAATTCTTTTTGTATTATCCCTGCTTGGCGTACAGTAGCCGATGCTTTAGCATGCTTAAAAACAGAATTTACACCTTCAATTAACACTTTATTAGTTTTAGGGAATGCTTTCTGAACCCGAGCTGTTTTCCCGCGATCTCTTCCTTTAGTTATCAATACTGTGTCATTAACTCTTATTTTCATATCAAAGAACCTCTGGGGCTAAAGAAATTATACGCATGAAATTTTTGTCTCTTAATTCTCTAGCAACAGGACCAAATATTCTTGTTCCCCTTGGAGCCTGGTCATCTCCAATTAGAACTGCTGCATTATCATCAAATCTTATATGTGAACCATCAGGCCGACTATAGGATTTAGAGATTCTTATAACAACTGCTTTTACAACCTCTCCTTTTTTTACAGCAGATGCAGGAGCAGCTTCTTTGACTGAAGCAACTATAACGTCACCTAAGCTCGCATATTTCCTTCCGCTACCCCCCGGCACTCCTATGCAGCTTATAGTTTTCGCTCCTGAATTATCAGCTATTTTTAATCTTGTATATTGCTGAATCAATGTTTTTCCTTGTTACTTATATGCTTGTGGTATTTTGGTCGTCAATAATTTCTATTACTCGCCATCTTTTGGTTTTAGATGTAGGCCTTGTTTCCATTATTTTAACGTTTGCACCAACTTCACAGGAATTATTTTCATCATGTGCGTAATATTTGCTCGTACGCCTAACTGATTTTTTATATAACCGATGCCTGCTTGACCATTCCACAGTTACTACTGCAGTTTTATCCATGCTATTGGATATAACTTTGCCCGTCCTAATTTTTCTTTTATTTTGTTCCATTATTTTGTTCCAAGAATTTGACGTTGTTTAATTATCGTTTGTATTTTTGCTATATCTTTTCTAACAGACTTGATTTCAACAACATTACTTAATTGCATGGTCGCTTTTCTAAATTGCAAATTCATTAATGATCGTTGTGAATCTTCTAATGTTTTTTGCAGTTCTTCATCTGTTAATTTTCTGATTTCATCTATTTGCATAATTGTTGAATGTACCTTTAATTAACTTTAAATCTATCGGAATAAACTATTTTTGTTTTAATTGGTAATTTCGCAGCAGCTAGATTTAAAGCTTCTTTGACTTCATCTTCGGGAATCCCTCCAACTTCAAACATAATTCTTCCTGGTTTTACCACAGCTACCCATCCTTCCAAATTACCTTTACCCTTACCCATTCTTGTTTCTGCTGCTCTTGCAGTGATTGGTTTATCTGGGAAAATACGTATCCAGATTCTTCCCCCTCTTCTTGCATAACGAGTCATAACTCTTCGAGCAGCTTCAATTTGCCTTGCACTTATCCATGAAGGTTCCATTGCTTTTAAGCCATATTGTCCAAATGCTAAGGTGCTACCTGAAGTGCTAATGCCCTTCATATTACCTCTGTGTGAAAACCTGTGTTTAGTTCTACTAGGTTGTAGCATCTGTTGGATTCTCCATAATTGTTACTTCTGGCTCTTCAGGCTTTACTGTGATCTCAATAGGTTTGATTTCCTCTTCTTCTAATTTTGTAATTGTTGGGCTGGGTAATACATCACCTTTATATATCCAGACTTTAACTCCTATTTTCCCAAAGTCTGTAGAAGCTTCGGCAATGCTGAAGTCAATATCTGCCCTTAAAGTATGTAATGGGACTCTTCCTTCCATTGCCTTTTCGCTTCTCGCTATTTCAGCCCCTCCTAATCTACCTGAACAAAGAACTTTAATTCCTTTGGCTCCGGCTTGCATGGTTCTTAATGTAGCTTGACGTATGGCTCTTCTAAAGGCCACTCTTCTTACTAATTGTTCAGCTATGCTTTGAGCTACTAAAGTGGAATTTAACTCGGGTTGTCTTATTTCTTTTACATTTACTTTGATTTTCTGGGCCACTATTTTTTCAAGAACTTTTCTAGTTTCTTCTATTTTCGTACCACCTCTCCCGATGATTATTCCTGGGCGAGCTGTGTGCACAGTTACATTGATTTCAGACGAACCTCTTTCGATATATATATTTGCGATAGCTGCATCAGCATGGGTAGACAAGATTGCTTTGCGCATATCTAAATCTTCTCCAACTAGCTTTTTATAGTCGGCTGGCTTTGATGTAATCCATTTGGATTGCCAATCTTTAACTATTCCTAATCTAAATCCTATGGGATGCGTTTTATTTCCCAATTAATTCTCCTTGTCATCCAGTACTATTGTTACGTGGCTGTTTCTTCTAGAAATTCTAGATACTCTGCCACGAGCCCTAGGCCGAAATCGTTTGGTGCGTTCACCTTCATTAGCGAAAATTGATGTTATTGTTAAAGATTCAGTTGCCCCTGACAACATTTCATTCTCTGCATTCGCATTAGCAGATTTTAATAATTTTAGAAGTTGTCCTGCAGTTGGTGACGGCATGAAATTCAATATCCCAATTGCCTCAATTACAGTTTTACCCCTAATCAAATCGATTAGCGGTTTTACTTTTCTAACAGATACTCCTGTATTTTTAATTTTTGCTACTGCAGGCATCGCTTTTATCCTATAGTTGATGTTTGTTCTGATTTAGTTGAATGCCCTCTGAATATTCTCGTTGGTGCAAATTCGCCTAACTTGTGGCCCACCATGTTTTCTGTTATGAAAATTGGCATGTGTCTTCTGCCATTATGCACTTCAATTGTTAATCCAATCATGTTCGGCATTATTATTGATGCTCTTGACCATGTGCGAATTGGATTTTTGCTGTCAGTATTTACAGCAATTTCGATTTTTCTTGCAAGTTTAGGATCCACGAAAGGACCTTTTTTTATAGATCTTGACATAATTTATCGTCCATACCTTCTTTGGGAAATGAATTTGTCTGTTTTTTTATTTTTCCTAGTTCTAAAGCCAAGGGCTGGTTTACCCCAAGGCGTCTTAGGACCCGGCATTCCTATAGGAGATTTACCTTCGCCACCTCCATGAGGATGAGAGTCTGGAGCCATTGCTACACCTCTCACCGAAGGCCTCCACCCTAGTCTTCGTTTTCTGCCTGCTTTACCAAGTTTTATGTTCTTGTGATCAACAGCACTCAATTGTCCAATGGTTGCCATACAAGTGTTTAAAATTTGTCTTATTTCTCCTGACGGTAACCTTATTAATGTATATTTATCCTCTTTTGCTAATACTTGCGCGGAACCTCCGGCACTTCTTACTATTTGACCGCCTTTCCCAACGCTCAATTCTATATTGTGAACTAATGTTCCAGTAGGGATTGATTTCAGCGGCAATGAATTACCGATTGATATAGATGCGTTTTCGCCTGAAATAATAGGGTCGCCCACATTTAAACCTAACGGTGCTAGAATATATCTCCAATCACCGTCCTTATATTTGATTAAGGCAATCCTTGATGACCTATTAGGGTCATATTCAATGGAAGTTACTTCTCCAGGGACTCCGTTTTTGTTTCGCTTGAAATCTATTATCCTTAATCTTCTTTTATGTCCTCCACCCCTGTGCCGAACTGTAATTGAGCCAGCTCTTGATCTACCGGCTCTTTTTTTCAATGGAAGCATCAAAGACTTCTTGGGTTTTTGTGCAGTTATGTCTTCAGAATCAAGTAAAATTGTTCCGCGTAAAGATTTCGTTGTTGGTTTATGGGATTTTAGTGGCATTTATACGCCCTCGAAAATTGTTATTGAGTCACCTTGAGATAGCGTGACGATGGCTTTTTTTCTGTTGGGCAATTTAGCGATTTTAGGACCGAATCTCTTTTTTTTACCCTTGATATTCATTATGTTTACTTTTAACACCGTGACATCAAATGCAGATTGCACTGCGTTTTTAACATCCATTTTATTGGCCCTGACATCTACCTCAAAAACGTATTTAGATGACTGGTTCATTTCAGTGCTTTTTTCGGTAACTACAGGTTTTTTTAATATTAGAAGATTTTTCATAATTATTCTGATTCGTTGTGGTTTTTATCTTCGCCCCAAATGGATTCAATGTTACGTACTGACTCTACTGTCATCAAAATGCTGGAGTGCCTTATAATTTCCAAGGTATTGAGTAAACTTGATGGCATTAAATCAATTCTTGGTATATTTTTTATTGAACGCAAAACAGTTTCCTCACATCCGTCTAAAACCAATAAGGCTGGTTTGTTAACTCCGAGAGAATCTATGTATTGAGCTATAGGACCAGTTTTGTCCATCCCGCTTGGTATATCTATTACGAGTAATTCTTTGTCTCTTACTTTTTGAGATAAAGCGCTAATTAGAGAGTTAACTTTCATTTTATGAGGTGTGTTTTTTCTGTAGCTCCTTGGCTTTGGTCCGAATGTCACTCCGCCGCCGCGCCATATGGGAGATCTTGTGGAACCTGCCCTCGCCCTTCCTGTCCCTTTTTGTCTAAAAGGTTTTGCCCCTCCGCCAGCTACCTCAGCTCTTGTTTTTGTACTAGCAGTACCTTGCCTTTTATTTGCTAGTTGACCTACCATGACTTGGTGTACCAAAGTAGGGTTCCAACTAGCTCCGAATATACGATTGCTAGCGTCAATTGATTTTACCAATTGCCCTTGTATGTTTTTTGTTATTAATTTCATTATGTTTTATTGTTTTTTACTCTTTGATGCGTACAGAAGGGTACCAGTTGATCCTGGTACAGCACCTTTTACCATCAATATGTTGTTTTCTTGATCCATCGAAACCACTTCTAAATGTTTAATTGTTACTTTAATGCTACCCATATGTCCGGCCATTTTCATGCCTTTAAGTACTCTACCTGGAGTTGAGCCAGCTCCTATCGATCCGGGAGCTCTATGTCGGTCTGACTGACCATGAGTTTTTGGCCCACCTTTAAATCCATGTCTTTTCACAGTCCCAGCAAATCCTCTTCCTTTCGTTATGCCAGTAATATCTAGTTTTGAACCTATTTCAAAAATTGACACATCAAATTCCTGACCAACCTCTAATTCGGAAGTTTCAATGCCTCTGATTTCTTTTAGGAATTTGAAGGTTTTATCAGATTTTTTAAGATGTCCATTTTGTGCTTTATTTAATTTTTTGGCTGCTCCATATCCTATTTGTACAGAATCGTACCCTTCAATCTCAATATTTTTGATCTGAGTGATAGCGCAAGGACCAAGCTGGATTGCTGTTACGCAGTCTGCTTTACCATCCTCATGGAAATGTCGAGTAGTTCCTATTTTTTTACCTAGAAGAGCGTTGATTGACATAATATAATTCTTTAGCTTTACAGTTTAATTGATATGTCTACACCTGACGGCACAGTTAATTTAGTAAGTGAATCGATTGTTTTAGATGTAGGCTGTAATATATCGATTAACCTATTGTGAGTTCTTATTTCAAAATGTTCACGCCCATCCTTATGAACATGAGGTCCTTTAATTACACAGAACCTTTTGATCTTAGTGGGTAAAGGTATTGGACCAGCCACTTGAGCTCCTGTTCGTTCTGCAGCCTCAACGATATCTTCAGCAGAAAAGTCAAGAACTTTGTGATCGTAGGCTTTAAGTATGATTCTTATTTTTTGTCTATTTACCATTTGTTTGTTTATCTCTCATCTGAACTTGGTATTTACTACGCCGCCAAAGCGTCGTTAGTTGTTTTTTCATAACTGTCAAATTCCATCGAATAACCAGCCCTGCCCTGTGTAAGGGATCTTATGGACCCTGCGTATCCGAAAGTTTCGCCTAGTGGTATTTTAGCTTTGATTGTTTGTAAGTTTTCCGTTCCACCAATATTACTTATGTTAGCTCTTCGTTTTCCTAAATCACCGATTACGTCACCCAAAAATTGAGATGGAGTAGTTATTTCGAGGTTCATTATAGGCTCAAGGAGGTTGGGTTTTGCTTTTTGCAATATTGATTTTGCAGCTATTGACCCAGCTATTCTAAATGCCATTTCAGAGGAGTCTACATCGTGATAACTACCGTCAATTAGGGAGAATTTTATGTCCACTACAGGATATCCGGAAATAGGTCCGCTAGATAAAGCATCATGAATTCCTTTTTCGACTGCTGGAATAAATTCACGGGGTATTGCACCACCTTTTATAAGATCTTCAAATTCTATACCTCTACCTTTGGATAGAGGTTCAGCTTCAAGAACTACATGCCCATACTGACCATGACCCCCACTTTGCCGTATGAATTTTCCTTCATCTTCTATTTTACGGGTTATGGTTTCGCGGTATGCAACTTTAGGTTTTCCAATATTAGCTTCTACTTTATATTCTCTTTTCATTCGATCTACTATAATTTCAAGATGCAGTTCTCCCATCCCAGATATGAGAGTTTGGTTCACTTCACTGTCATAGTTTATTTTTAGAGTAGGGTCTTCATCAGCAAGTTTTATTAATGCATCGGTAAGTTTTTCTTGGTCAACTTTTGTTTTAGGTTCTATAGATATAGACATGACTGGATCGGGGAAGTTGATATTTTCTAAAATAATTGGTGAATCTGGGGAAGACAGGGTATCACCTGTTGTAGCGTTTTTCGCCCCCACAATAGCAGCGATGTCGCCGCTTTTGACAAGATCCATGTCTTCTCTTGTTTGGGCGTGCATTCTTACAATTCTACCCACGCGCTCTTTTCTTCCAGTAGTAGAATTATATATTGAATCACCTGTTTTCAGTTCTCCAGAATAAACACGAAAATATACAAGTCTACCTATAAATGGATCGGCAACTGCTTTGAAAACTAGTGCTGAAAATTCTTTACGGTCATAAGTTATTTCTATACTTGATTGTGTTTTAGCATCAAGTCCTTCGGTACCAGCAATCTCGATTGGTGATGGGAGGTATTCAACTATAGCGTCTAGAAGTGCTTGTACACCTTTGTTTTTTAATGCACTTCCACACAATACAGGGACAATTTTGGCTTCTATAGTTGCTGTGCGCAGAGCTGATTTTATTTCTGATTCGGATATTGAATCTCCGTCTATATATTTTTCTAGAAGAGAATCGTCAGATTCTGCTATTTGTTCAATCAATATGTTCCGGTTTTTAACAACATCTTCTTTTAATTCATTTGGTGTTTCGCATTTTTCAATGCTGTTACCTAATTCATCATTATAGGTAAAGGCTTGTTCTGTAACCAAATCAATAAATCCAGTAAATTTGTCTTCGGATCCTATTGGTAGTTGAATCGCTACTGGATTTGCTCCCAATCTTTCTTTTATACTGTCGATTGTTTCGGTAAAACCTGCACCTACTCGGTCCATTTTGTTTACAAAGCACAGTCTAGGTACATTATATTTGTCAGCTTGTCTCCAAACTGTTTCTGATTGTGGTTCAACTCCTGCTACAGCATCGAAAATTACTACGCCGCCATCTAATACTCTTAGACTTCTTTCAACCTCTGCTGTGAAATCAACATGTCCCGGAGTATCAATTACATTAATAGTATGATTATTCCAAATACATGTAGTTGAAGCTGAAGTTATCGTTATACCTCGCTCACGTTCTTGTGCCATCCAGTCCATAGTAGCAGTACCTTCATGTACCTCTCCTACCTTATGTATACGCCCAGCGTAGTACAGAACTCTTTCGGACACTGTGGTTTTCCCTGCATCTATATGTGCAATGAAACCGATATTCCTAATGTTATTTGTTTTCTGTGATGTTTCCATGATTTAGTTTATTTACCATCTAAAGTGGACGAAAGCGCGATTAGCTTCAGCCATGCGATGTAAATCCTCTTTCTTTTTAACTGCAGTACCTTGTGATTTAGAAGCTTCTATTAGTTCTTGCGCTATTCTTTCAAACATTGGGCTACCGCTTCTTTCTCTAGCGGCATTTATTATCCATCTTATTGCAAGAGCTAAACGTCTATTTGATCGAACTTCTCTTGGTACTTGGTATGTAGCTCCTCCCACCCTTCTTGAACGTACTTCTACATCTGGAGAAGTATTAGTTATAGCTTGTTTAAAAACATCTATTCCTATCTGTTTGGTGTCGTTTTCGATTTTATCCAAAGCGTCATAAACAATTTTATATGCCAACGTCTTTTTACCGTTTAGCATAAGTTTATTTATAAATCGAGTCAGATTTTCGTTAGAATATTTTGGATCTGGTACTACTTCTCTTCTAGGTGGTCTTCTGCGCCTTGCCATCTTATTATCCTATTAGCCTTTTTTACTTCCATATTTACTTCTGCCACGTTTTCGGTCTTCAACTCCATCCGAATCCAGAGGCCCACGGATAACGTGATATCTTACTCCAGGTAAGTCTTTTACCCTGCCCCCTCTTATTAGCACCACTGAATGTTCTTGAAGATTGTGCCCTTCGCCAGGTATATAAGCGGTAACTTCCATACCATTTGTCAACCGAACTCTAGCTACTTTTCTAAGGGCCGAATTTGGTTTCTTTGGCGTTTGAGTACGTACTTGGATACATACTCCCCGCTTTTGTGGAGCACCTTCTGTTTCACTTCCTCTGTTTGTTAGCGAATTGAAATTGAAGTTTAAAGCTGGAGATTTATCCTTAGTTTTTTTCGAACTTCGTCCTTTTCTTACCAGCTGGTTTACTGTTGGCATACTTTATTGATTCCTAAACGATTTATTTATTTCGCGCCGAGCGTAGACATTGATTTCCATTAGATGCTTATAAAAATATAGCCAAATAGAAAATCAGCAAACCTAAAATATATCTATTTTCTATTGGGTTGTCAACTTGTTAATTGGCTTGATTGGAGTAAAATGAATTTTTCCAATTAGTACTTGAGAGAAACCCAAATTAATGTAGGTTATTAGGGTGTTTTGACTAATTTACTTGAATGAGCGACTATTAAATCGTGGAAAAACAAAATTAATATTTGAGAGGCACGTTTTGATGGATTCATCAAAGAAGTCAATTTTAATTATTGAAGATGAAACTAATATACAAAAAGCAATCGAATATAATTTAACTAGGACTGGATACAAGGTATACCTAGCAAATGATGGTGAACAAGGTCTTGCATTATTTCAAGCACAGAAAGTTGATCTATTAATTTTAGATTTGATGCTCCCTAAATTAGATGGTTTAGAGGTATGTAAGATAATTAGAGGGTATAGCAATGTTCCTATTTTGATGTTGACAGCAAAAGGAGAGGAAATTGATAGGGTGGTAGGGCTTGAAATTGGAGCAGATGATTATTTAGTCAAACCATTTGGAATGCATGAATTGATTGCTAGGGTTAAAGCCCTTTTTAGGAGAGTTAGTGCGGGAATAGAAACCGCCAGCACAAATTCTAGCAATAATGTAGTCGACTCAAATGGAGTGTTGAAAAGCGGTGATTTAGTTTTAGATAATCAACGGCACCGAGTTACCTTGAACGAAGTTGAATTGGATTTAAAACCACGGGAATTTCAACTATTGTTTATATTTATGTCCAATATTGGATTGGTTATGGCTAGGAACAATATTTTGGATGAACTGTGGGGGCAGGAATTTGTCGGTGACCTTAGAAGTGTCGATGTACATGTTAGATGGTTAAGGATAAAGTTGGAGGAAGATCCATCTAAACCTAAGAGGTTAGTAACAATTAGAGGTGTGGGATATAGATTTGAAGGATGAAACATTTTTTTAATATAGAATTTAAATTTCTCAAACGATGTTTAGTTATTGGGTTTTTAATACTCTTGCCCCAAATTTTAGCTGAGTTGTTTTTAAATCATATTATTTGGAACATTTTGTTTTCTGTTGTTAGTACCGCGCTTATTACTGGATATATGTACTATCTTTTTAATCGAGTTAAAAGAAATGTTGAATATATTTCTGATAAAGTCGAGTCGTTATATTTAGAATCTAATGAATTTCAAAATATAACGAGAAGATTTGAAGATAGATATATCCAAAATTTGTCTAGAAGATTTAATGATCTTGCAGAACATTTAAACCGCACTGTAGATAATTTGTCTAAGGAAAAAACCAAATTATCTGCTGTTCTTGATACTATGGCTGATGGGGTTATCGTATTGGATAAGGAAGGCAGAATCTCTTTAGTCAATCAATCTGCATTAGTATCATTTCAAATCAAATTAGAATCCTTCGAAGGAGTGAAGTTCATAGAACTTGTTAGGGATCATGAAATTCAAAAAATAATTGATCAGTGTTTGGAAAATACAGAAATCTCTGTTGGAGAGGTGGAAATGTCTAACGGAGGATTTTTCAATGTGTTAGCAATACCTTTACTTTCAACTGACAAATTAATAAATGAAGGGGTTCTCATTACTTTCCATGATATATCAAGATTCAGGCAACTGGAAAACACCCGAAGGGAATTTGTAGCTAATGTTTCTCATGAATTGAGAAACCCACTAGCTGGTATAAAGGCTTTAACTGAAACTTTAGAAAATTTTGATGATTTAGACAAAAACGTCAGGGGAGAGTTTATTGATAGAATAAACGAAGATGTTGATAGAATGACTAATCTTACTAATGATTTACTAGAACTCTCCAAGCTTGAAAGTGGTCAGGTAAAAACCAATATAATGCCAGTTGAAATTGTATTGTTATTTAAGTCTCTAAATGAATCTTTTTCTAAGAAATATCGCGATAAGGGAGTTGCATTAGATTTCCAATCTGTAAATCCTTCCTATAGGATATTATCCGAGTTTGGTATGTTGATACAGGTTTTTACAAATTTACTTGAAAACTCGCTACGCTTTACAAGAAAAGGAGATTTTGTAAAAGTATCGTGCAAAGAAAATAATGAAACAATTTCTATTGTTGTTACTGATAATGGTATAGGAATAGATAAAGAACATTTACCTCATGTTTTTGAGAGATTTTACAAAGTAGAAAGGTCTAGGTCTGATGTTGGAACAGGATTAGGATTATCAATAGTGAAACATATTGTTGGTTATTTAAATGGTGAAGTTTCCATAAACAGCGAAATAGGAATTGGGACTAATGTTGAGGTTGTCTTCAAAAAAATATAGTTTATTTAACAAAAATGTTCTTTGGAAAGTTATATGTGCAATGAATATGCAAGTCCGTATAAATCGATTCGAAATGGATTCTGAATAAATGTTGAACGGTGTGATAATTGGATTGGTTCAAGGTGTTCTCGAATGGTTGCCTGTTAGCTCTGAAGGTGCTGTTTGGCTGACAATCAATCAATTACAGGATATATCATTTGAAACAGGGGTGAAATATGCTCTGTTTGTGCATCTTGCTACCGCACCATCGGCAATATTGGTATTTAGGAAACAAATCTTCGATATGATAAGAAATTTGATTTTCAAGCCTTCAAGACCGGATTCAGTAACTGTTTTTTTTGCGATATCGTTTGTTGTGAGTGGATTATTTGGTTTAGCGATAATCAAAACTGTAGAAATCGCATCTCCGTTGATAGGATCGCTAGGAATGTTGGTGATTGGAGTATTCTTAATAATTACTGGATTTATGTCATTGTTTAACTCACGTTATTTTCAACATATGTTGTCAGAATCTGGTCAAATATACGATTTGTCATTTTCAGAAAAAGTGACTCAGGATCCAGATGAAATTAAAGAGAGGCCTTCAATACCTAAAAAGGTAATAGTTGATAGCCTAATATTAGGTTTGGCTCAGGGTTTAGCTGTTTTACCTGGATTAAGTAGGTCGGGGGTTACCATAAGTTTACTTTTGTATCGAGGGGTTGAGAAAAACAAAGCTGTAGCCATGAGTTTTTTGATGAGCATACCGGCAAGCATAGCTGCAGCAATGTACTCAATATTCACTAATTCTGATATAAGTATTTCGACTCCTATTTTAGTTTCTTGTTTAACCGCTTTTATAGTAGGCTTGGTTTCCATCAAGATCGTTCTGAAATTTGTTTCCAAATTCAATTTGACTTTTTTTATATTCGCTTCAGCCATATTTGTTATATGCGGTGCTCTATTTGACGCTTTAGTGATTCGATAAAAGCATTCAATTTAAACTGATTGAAGTTAATTTTGGTTCGTTTTAACACTCCCTTAACATTTAATTATTCCTTGTTTAACACTGTTAGCAATATTTGCAATTAATATTTAAATGTGTGAAAGGAAAAATTTTAGCAGGGAGATTAGTTGGAATGGTTAATATGAAGAAAATAAGTACTAGAGTAAGTATTTATTTAGTTGCTGTCATTAGTTTGTTATTGGTTCTCGCTTGCAGCTCATCTGGCGAAGATGCGGAAAATACTGGATCTGCAGCATCCGCACCTGAAAGCACTCTAAGTGGCACTATAGAGATAGACGGTTCAAGTACTGTATACCCAGTCAGCGAAGCAGTGGCAGAAGATTTTGGGAAATTACATAAAGATGTAAGGGTTAACGTGGGAGTGTCGGGTACAGGTGGTGGATTCAAGAGATTCACAAGTGGAGAGACGGATATATCCAATGCATCTAGGCTAATAAAGCAAAAGGAAGTAGATGCAGCTAATGATAATGGTGTTAAGTATCATGCATTAAAAATAGGGACTGATGGCTTATCAGTTATAGTGAATCCAAATAACACTTGGGTTGATTGTTTGACTGTAGGAGAGCTTAAGAAGATATGGGAACCAGGCTCGATGATGAACAATTTGAATCAGGTGAGGGCAAGCTTTCCGAATGAGAAGATGAGGCTTTATGGTCCAGATACAGATTCAGGTACATTTGACTATTTTACGGAAGAGATAAACGGTGAAGCCCAGACTTCAAGAAGTGACTATACAGCTAGCGCTGATGATAATGTGCTTGTGCGAGGGATATCAGGAGATAAGGGTGCCCTAGGATATTTCGGTTATGCGTACTATGAAGAAAATAAGGATAAGTTGAAAGTAATCGCGGTTGATGACGGTAATGGATGTGTTGTGCCCAGTGGGATAACGATTCAAGATGGTTCCTATACACCCTTGTCTAGACCGCTATTCATCTATGTTAATACTAAGAGTTTAGAGAAGACAGAAGTGAAAGAATTCATGAAATTTTACATGGAACATGGTAAGAAATTAGTAGATGAGGTTGGATATATATCTTTAGCAGATTCTGCGTATGCAGAAAACTTGAATAAAATTGAGTAAATGAAGCACTAGTGCAATAGATAAATATCATATAGAGTACTAGGCGACGATTCCGACCTTGTTGGGTTAGCAGAATTGTCGTCTAGTTATTTTTGTTAGAGAGTAATGTGTTGACAACGAATAGGACTACTTTAAATCAGTTAGGTAAAAGCAAAAGATCTAATAGTTGGAGACATAAAAAATCTAAGATAGCAAGTTACGCTTTTTTGCTGTGTGCCCTTGTCTCCATTCTGACTACAATTGGTATAGTGACTAGCTTACTAATTCAAGCTTGGCCGTTTTTTAACGTGGTTTCAATAATCGATTTTATTTTTGGTAC
>CAYPYC010000012.1:13625-13933 GCA_964414905.1 uncultured Dehalococcoidia bacterium | reverse complement strand
AGATAGATTTGGTGAAAAAATCTTGAAGCAATTGGGTGAAAAAGGACATAAATTAAACAATGTAGGGCCTTGGGCAACGACCGTTGGCGGAGCTCAAGGGATTTTTATAGATAATAAAGATGGTGCATATTGGGGAGGGGCCGACCCCAGAAGGGATGGATATGCTGTTGGTTGGTAGAGAATAGTAGGTAGAAGAAATTTTAATGAATAATAAAGTAATATTATTAGGCATTGACGGATTACAGCCTTCCCAAATAACCCAGTTACAAATGCCTAATTTATACCGGATGCTTGAGAATGGAACTTTT
>CAYPYC010000012.1:11530-13615 GCA_964414905.1 uncultured Dehalococcoidia bacterium | reverse complement strand
TAAATGATTTTTCATTTCTGAAGTTAATTTTTTATTTGTAGTGACTAATATAATAACATCTCCTAGTTCTACTTTTAGTTCTAATTTATTAGATATAGAATTATTTGGAAAAGATAAATATTCTTCGCTTTTTCCAACAGTAACACGGGTCAATACTGTTAGTATGCTGACTGGATGTTATCCTGGGAATCACGGTTTGGTGGGTAATACTATGGTAATTAAAGATTATGATGAATCATTGGTGATTCCTGCTTTAAAACCACAGATAGAATCTGTTAATAAAAAAATTAAATCAATTCTACTTGTTCCTAATATAGTTGATATTTTATCTAATTATGGAATGAGATTTGCAGCAGTGAATATCGGTTCTAGTGGGAATGCTTATCTACATAATCAAAGTTTATCTGATAATGGAATTGTCATACATCCTGAATTCTCAATTCCAGATATGCTTTATCCAGATATTATTTCTAGATTCGGTGAATGGCCGGTTAAGTCACAAAATGATGAGTCTAGATTAAAACATGCAATGAAAATATTCACCTCTCATATACTTGATGAGTTAAATCCTGAAGTTTCAATGTTTTGGTGTAATAATCCAGATAGTGTCCAGCATTATTCTCCTGTGGGGGGTGAATCGTCTAATAATGCATTGTCTATTGTTGATTCGCAAATTGGGCAGTTACACAAATACATAGAAACAAAAGGCCGAAATGACCTAAATATAGTAATTGTATCTGATCACGGTTACTCGACAATAAAAGGTGTGGTAGATATTGAGAATTTTGTTAAATCAAAAATACTTGAGTCAATAAAATGTGATGAGGAAATACTTGTAGCTCCGAATGGAGGGTCTGTTTTATTTTATATAAATCCATTCAATAGGAATACCCTTGAAATTTTGATTAATCACCTTATCTCACAGCCTTGGTGTGGTAATATATTCGCTTCGCACAAAGATGGGGGTGTTGAAGGAACTATTGACTTAAATAAGATTGGCTTAAATGGGATAAGGGAACCTGATTTGGCTATGTCCTTTAAATGGACAAATGGATTTAACGATGAGGATGTACAAGGAAGGGTTTATAGTTCAAGTGGCGAAGTTGGTAATGGTCAGCATGGATCCATTGGGGCAACGGAACATCGGTCTGTTCTTATTGGTTATGGACCGGATTTTAAAGAGAATAATGTTGTTGAAAACCCGACCGGAAATATTGACATTGCCCCTACAATAATTGAATTACTTGGTATAAATACTGATACAAATTTTGATGGAAGGATTATTACAGAAGGTTTAATTGGTCGCAGTAGGAGAAGTTCCGACATAAAAATCGAAAGTTATCACGCCAAAAGAAATAGTGATGGAATCTTATATGAACAAGAATTAGAAAGCTCTGTTTTGGGTAATAGCGTTTATATCAATGATGCCAAAGTATTTTGAAATATAGATGAATAAAAAAATAGATGTGGATTTAATTCGCAGCATGTTACTTACCAAAACAATTGGTGGACAATTGGTATATTTTGACGTGGTCGAATCTACTATGGAAACTATAAGGGAATTAGCTGAGTCAAATGCTAAAGAAGGTGCAGTTGTTGTTGCCGGTTTACAAAAAAACGGTAGAGGTAGATTTGGCAGATCTTGGTTGTCAGAACCTGATAAAGATTTATTGATTTCAATTTTATTAAAACCGAGCCATAAGATATTACGGGAATTAAATATGGTAGTATCACTAGCAATTACCGACACTATAAAAAAAGTTATTAATATAAACCCAACTATTAAATGGCCTAATGATATCAGGATAAATGGACGTAAAATTGCAGGTGTTCTTATTGAAGTCGATACAAGGTTAAATGGGACAGATTGTTTTGTTGGAATAGGATTGAACGTAAATTCTAACCCGAATAATTTTAGTGAGGAATTTGATGCGACTAGTCTTTATTGTGAATCACTCATTACTTTTGACATAAATAATGTTTTATCATTACTGTTACAACGTTTTGATAACAGATACAGTTCAATTGAAACATCAGATGTTATATCTGAGTGGAAGAATAATTTGGACACTTTGCACAAAAATG
>CAYPYC010000012.1:0-11520 GCA_964414905.1 uncultured Dehalococcoidia bacterium | reverse complement strand
ACAAAAATGTTGAAATAACATCGAAGATATCTAATCAGAAATTTAATGGCAAAGCTATTGATGTAGCTAATAACGGCGATTTGATTGTTAAGTTAAGAGATGGTTCAATAAGAGAATTTTCTTCAGGAGAAATCACTTTACAGCAATAAATTTGTTTAGGTGAATAATCACTTTATTGGCCGTATTGGGAAATGACTTAATCTAGATGATATAAGGAGAATATTGGTGCAATTTGCGTATCACAGGAAGTTTATTATACGTCTGATAAAAAAAAGCACGAATATAACAATCATTGGACTTAAATCTAGCATTCCAAAATTTGGTAATAGCTGTCTGACAGGCTTCAAAACAGGTTCAGTAATTACGAGAAGAAACTTGCTTAAAGGATCTTCGCCTCTTGGGAAAATCCAAGACAGTATCACTCTTCCGAATATAGCTATTGTCAATAAAGTTATAATAAGGTCTAAAGCTGGTTTTAATGCTGTCATTTATTGTGCATTTCACCTAAAATTTGATATTTGTTATAGGCAGCTTTAATAGCTTTGTAAAAAGCAGCTCTGATATCGTTTTCTTCAAGAGATTTTATTGCTTCAACCGTTCCGCCCCCAGGCGATGAGACTGATTCTCTTAATTTTGCTGGATGCATGTTAGTTTTGTCTAAATATTCAATGCTTCCTTTAAAAGTTTCCATTACAAGAGTCTTTGATATTTCTCGCTGGAGTCCGATGTATACTCCCGCGTCAATTAGTGATTCTATGATAATAGCAACATATGCTGGTCCACTGGCACTTACCGCTGTTGCCATGTCGATATATTTTTCATCTTCGAAATAAATTTCTTCTCCTAATGATTGTAACATGGCTGATATTATTGGATGGTGTTTTATAGAAACACCTTTATCCGCAGTCCATACAATCATTCCATCACCAGTTTGCGCAGGTGTATTAGGCATAACCCTTACAACACAGTTATGGCCAATTTTAGATGTAAGTAAATTCAAATTCGCTCCAGCTACTATTGAAATAACAATTTGGGTAGATTCCCCAAAAGTTTTAATTTCATCTAACACTGTCTCTATATGTTGAGGTTTGACTGCAATTATTAGGATTTCAGATTCTTTAATTATTTTTTGGTTGTCTGTAGAGCATATTATCCCATAATTTTTTCCCAGTTCGTCGATTCTTGCTTTGATTGGATCACTTACGCTAATTTGATTAGGTTGGTATGAATTGGAGTTTAATATGCCTGAAATCAAAGCTTCAGCCATAATACCACCGCCTATGAATCCTATTTTACCCATTTAATTATCCTCAAGTATTAGATATTTGTATTATAGCTTTTTGTTTACACATAAACTTACTGCTATACGAATTGCTTCTTTCATACTTGCATGGTGGGCTATACCTTTACCGGCTATATCAAAAGCGGTGCCATGGTCTACAGATGTTCTAACAAATGGAAGCCCAAGATTCACACTAATGCTTTTTTCCCAGTTATGTACTTTAATTGGGATATGACCTTGGTCATGATACATAGCCAAAACAACGTCGTATTTGCCATCAATAGCTTGATTAAATATAGTGTCAGCAGGTACTGGACCGGTGGCATTAATTCCTATAGCTTTCGCATCGGTTATGGCAGGGTTGATTTGTTCAGCTTCTTCGTCCCCTAAAATACCTCCATCACTAGCGTGGGGATTTAACGCTGAAACTGCTATTTTAGGGTTGGTGAAACCGCAATTAACGAAATATTCATGAGTTAGTTTAATTTTGTTGTAAACGTTTTCTCTAGTCACATAATCACAGGCCACCCTTAAAGATCGATGGGTTGTTAAATGGACGACTCTCAAGTTATCAGCAATCAGCATCGTAGCAACTTCTTTGCTATTGGTCTGGCTTTGAAAAATTTCCATGTGGCCTATGTCTTTGTACCCAGCGAGAGTGCACGCTTCTTTATTTATAGGTGCTGTTACTATTGCAGAATCAGTTATTTTAGATGCCAATTCACCTGCTTTTAACACCCATTCTACAGAAGCTTTACCTGCTCTAGCATCAACTTTGCCCATTTGTAATTCATTAGTTGTATTGTTAAGGTCTAAAAGGTGTATCGAATGATTATCTTTGTTAAGGTCTTCAATTGATTTAATAGTATTAAATTTTAAGTTGATGCCACATGTATCTAATGTTCGTTTAAATACATCATAGCTTCCAATTACTACAGTATGGTAATCATAGTTGTCACCAATATCTTTAAGGGATTTGGCTGTTACTTCTGGGCCTATACCGGCTGGGTCGCCCAAAGTGATAAATATTAGTGGTTTTTGCATATGTAGTTAATCCTGAAAATATTTACAAATAAACCATATTAAACCATCACATTAATATAATAATGATAACTGGGTTATTCACATTTGTTGTAACCACAACTTGTGCATCTCATACATCCTTCTTGGTGTATCAATGTTCCTATATTACACTCTGGACAACTTTGATTGTTGGACGTTGTGGTTGGTTGTTCTAGTGTTTGGGTGTTAGGTTTTGTAAATAGTTGTGGTTGAATTTCAGATTCTATTGAATATTTTTCTTTTTCTTCACCTGATAAAGTAAGGTGTCTGCTCAATACCAGCGCAACAGCATCTGGAGCAGAACGTACCAATGTGCCAGAATCCCAAATCGGATCATCTGTTATGCCTCTTAAATGTCCTATGATTTCATTTGGCTCAACCCCAGCTCTCAATGACATTGTAACTAATCTGGAAATCGCTTCTAAATGGGCTGATTCAGTACTTCCTGCCTTTCCAAGTGTTGCGAACACTTCAAATGGTTTTTCATGTTCGTCGTAATTAACAGTTACAAACAGATTCCCTTGAGATGTTCTTATTCTTTCTGTTACTCCTGTTATCACAGAAGGTCTTTGTCTCTCTACTAAGGTAACATCGATTGATAAGTTGTCTGATTGAGCTTCACTTGCATCACCTTTATCTTGACCTGCAGTTAACACTTCTTTTTCACGGCTGCCAGATCGATAAACAGTTATGCCTTTACATCCAAGCTCCCATGCAAGCATATACGCTTTTCTTACATCTTCTATAGTTGCAGTATTAGGGAAGTTAATTGTTTTGGAAATAGCAGCGTCTACACTTTCTTGGAAAACACCTTGCATTCTAACGTGCATTTCAGGAGATATATCTCCTGCAGTCACAAATAATTTTTTTGCTGATTCAGGTACATCATCTCTTTCCTGTAAAGATCCTCCATCAGCTAAATATTCCATAAGTTCTTCACTATAAAAATTCTCTGATTTAGCTACTGATTCAAATTTTTCATCTACGTAAAGTAGGCTTTCCCCTCCTAAAATATTGTGCTTGTGGTAACAGAGTGCAAAAAGAGGTTCTATACCGCTTGAACAACCGGCAATCATCGATATCGTTCCCGTAGGAGCTACTGTAAGCCTGCAGGCGTTTCGCATTTTAGGCTGATCTTCGTTATCGTATATACTACCTGGATAAGCTGGGAATACTCCTCTTTCTTGAGCTAGCTGTTCTGAAGTTGAATCTGCTTTGTCTTTAACAAATTGCATTATCTTTTTACCTAGGTTTAAACCTTCTTCAGAGTCATATGCTATGTCTAGGTTTATTAACAAATCTGCAAATCCCATAACTCCAAGACCAGTTTTTCGGGTTGACCGAGTCATTTTTTTAATTTTGTCTACCGAGTACGAATTTGCATCAATTACATTGTCCAAAAATCTGGCACTAGTATTGACGACATTTTCAAGCCTATCCCAATCTATTTCTTTTTTTGAATCTTTTTCTGTTAGAAATTTGTTTAAATTTATTGAGCCTAGGTTGCATGATTCATATGGAAGTAGGGGTTGTTCGCCGCACGGATTGGTTGCAGTCATATCCCCCAAATGTGGTGTAGGGTTTTTATGATTTACCCAATCTACAAATACAACTCCAGGCTCACCATTGTTCCAGGCACCTTCAATTATTTTGTCAAATATTTCGCTTGCATTTTGTTCTTGGACGGGTTCTCCTGTTAATGGATCTTTAACAGAATAATTCTTTCCTTCTTTGACGGCTTCCATAAATTCGTGTGTTGCGCCAACAGAAATATTAAAGTTATGTATTTCCCCTTCAGTTGTTTTACATTCAATAAATTCATTTATATCAGGGTGGTGTACGTTCATTACAGCCATATTTGCTCCATCTCTTTTACCACCTTGAGTTACGAGTTTGGATACTGAAGACAAATGTTTTAGTACACTGACAGGACCACATGCCTTACCATGTGTTGTTTTTATAGGAGCGTTTTTGGGCCTTATTGTTGATAGGGCAAAGCCAGTACCTCCACCGAATTTTTGCACCATTGCCATTTCTTTTGCAGTGGTCATTATGTCATTCATGGAATCTTCTAATCCCATAACAAAGCATGCTGATAATGTACCAGTGCCTGTACCGTCATCTAAATTAATTCCTGCATTCATAAGAGTTGGTGAATTAGGAATGAATTCAAGATCTGCCATCATTTGGTAGAATTGGTTTGTCCAATACTCTTCATCTTTAGAATCACCGTATAGGGTTTCTGGTTTTGCAATAGCTTTGGCGACTCGCAAGAACATTTGACTAGGGGTTTCAATGGTATTGCCTTCATCATCCTTACGCAGATATCTTTTTTCTAGTACTATTTTGGCATTATCGTTTAAATCTATTTCATTCCCATATACTTGGTTTGTTTGTTGTTCTAATTTGGTTATCACGGAATTTTGTTTTTTTGTAGATTGATTGGTCATAAGTGTTATTACCTCGTATATGCTCTGTTAATGAATGTTAGGTTTGATTTTAAATTATTTATTTTGAAATCGCTAAACGTTTTGTAGGTTGATCCTCACGGGTTTCTTTTAGTTTTTCACTAAAAAACGAAAGTTGGTCATTTTCTTTCATCTTTCTTTCTTTAGGTGTTAATAATCCTTCTATTTCCTTTTTAAAAGTCTCTATATCTTGGAAATTTCTGTAAACGCTTGCGTATCTTATGTAGGCTACTGTATCCAGCGTTTTAAGTCTTTCCATTACGAGTTGACCTATATAATCTGCTTTAATTTCTGATTTGCCAGATCTAATTAATATCGATTCAATTTCTTCAACTATTTTTTCTAGCTTGCCTGTCTGCAAAGGACGTTTTGCACATGCTTTGATTAGGCTTGCTAGTAATTTAGCAGATGTAAATTCTTCTCTCCTACCGTCTCTTTTTACTATTTGTATGACTTTATTCTGTACTTTTTCATAAGTAGTGAATCTAGCTTCACATCCCATGCACTCTCTTCTTCTACGAGTACCTTCCTTTGAGTCTCGGGAGTCTATCACTTTAGATTCGGTGTTATTACAATTAGGGCAATACATAAGCTATATGATTTAAATTTTGTATTTTCCTGCCTTCAAAAAAATAAAGAATTACCACAAATTGTCGTGGTGTCGCTAGAAATTACCACTACATATTGGGTTGTGTCAAGCATAAATTAAGGGCAGTATTTTAAAAAAATCTAATAATTGTATAAAATTTGAATGAGGTTGTTTGTGGATATTTTTAGAATATTATTTCGATTGTTATTTGGGTCATTTTTTAGGATTGGATAACAAAGATTTATCACTTATCAAATAAGGTAATAAAAAAAAGAGGCCTAATCAGATGAATTAGGCCTCTTTTTTTATTTGGACAGTTTTTTTTATTAAGCTACATCAGTTTCCTGTTTATTCTTGGAAGCTGAAGCTTCTTTTCGGAATCTATTTATCCTTCTCATGAAAGGTGGCATATCAGGGTCATCAAGGATATCGCCACCCGGCGAAGGTGATTTTTCATCTGTTGGCATGCCTGTGGCTATTACTGTCAGCTTAACTTGGGTGTTCATTTTTTCATCTGTATTCATTCCGAAAATTATGTTTGCGTCTGGGTGTACTACATTTTGTATTACCTCAGCTGCTTCATTTAACTCAGATAATTTCAAATCTGTTCCTCCTGTTACGTTGAACAGTACTCCTGTCGCTTCTTCAACTGAAATGTCTAGTAATGGATTACTTATTGCCTGATGAGCTGCTTCTTTGGCTCTGTTTTCTCCAGAACCATAACCGATTGACATCCAGGCAGGACCTGAATTTTCCATTATAGCTTTGATATCAGCAAAATCTAGGTTTATTTCTCCAGGTAAGGTTACTAATTCTGCAATTGATTGTACCCCCAACTTCAAAACATCATCTGCCATGTCGAACGCATTCTGGGTTGTTATTTCTTCATCACATATCCTACTAAGTCTCTCATTAGGGATTATAAGTAACGTATCTACGTTAGCTTTAAGCTTTTCAATGCCTTCTACCGCATTTTTCATTCTTCGAGTTCCCTCGAAATGAAAGGGTGTTGTTACTATTCCAACTGTTAATGCACCTGTTTGTTTAGCTATTTCAGCGATTGCCGGTGCTGCTCCAGTTCCAGTTCCGCCACCCATACCTGCTGCCACAAATACCATGTCTACCTCGGACAAAGATTCAAATAATTGTTCGCGACTTTCGTTAGCGGCCCGTGCCCCTTTTTCAGGATTTCCTCCAACACCTTTTCCTTCAGTCAATTGATCTCCAATTGATATTCTTAATGGAACGTCACATCTTAAAAGAGCCTGTTTATCTGTATTTATAACTAGATACTCTACGCTGGGCATTCGCTCTTTATACATTCTACTTACCGCATTCGAACCGCCTCCCCCAACTCCTACTACTTTAATTTTTGCTCCTGCGGGTATGTCTATCTGATTAGTCATTATGTTATTTCCCCCTTACGGATTTTAAATAAGGTTTCTTAATTAATTTTTTTATTTTTGCCGATGTTTTATTTACGATAGGTGATTTGGACATTTGGGTTAATTTATCAAGCCGATTTGAATTCATGTCCAACAATTTTGGTTTGGATTCAAATGTTTCATTAATCAAACCTACTAAAGTTGAGTTTTCAGGTAACAAATATTCTTTGTTCAAATAATCTTTTTCGGCTGGGATACACAAGTCAGATTTTAGTTGGAGTGTTTTTGCAAGAATTTTATTAATTCCTTCGATTTGAGAAGAGCCACCTGTGAGCAAACAAGTTTTTAAGTTGTCAATTCCACTTGATTCAATTTCTATCAGGATGAGACCAGCCCATTCCTGTGCTCTCTCTTTCATTATTTGGCAAACATCTAACACCGGTACATCAACAGTAGTGTTGTCAGGAAGGTTTATTGGCAGTGATTCTAGGACAGATGAGTTGTAGATGTCGGTTAAACCATGTTGGATTTTAATATTTTCTGCCTGTTGGTAATCTATTCCAAAAGCAAGAGCAATGTCATTTGAAAAATTAAATCCACCAATTGGTAAAACAGAAGAATATATCAAACATTTTGATTGGTATATTGATATATCCGTGGTACCGCCACCAATATCAATTACGATTGAATTATCATTTTTATGATTAGCATTCAAAATAGCTGAGCTGCTAGCAGTTCCTCCATGTATGAAACCTTCAACCTTGAGGTGTGCTTTTTTTGCCACTGACTCTAATTTTTCTATTTCACTTATGTCACCACTGATGACATGTTTTTTAATTTTTATATCCTGACTATGCATTCCTATAGGGTTGATTACAGCATGTTCGCCATCGAGTATATAATTTATATGGTATTCGTTTAGTATTCTTCTTGAACTGTGGGGATTGTTTTTATAGCCGTATTTGTTTTTGTTAGCATTATTGATATCTTCAAATGTGATCACTCCGTGAGAATTATTGAGTGTTAAAGATTCAATTTCGTTAATGCCTTTTATGTGGTTGCCTGAAATTGATAATATTGCTGGGATCTCTTTGTTAATTTCATTTGAATTAAGCGCTTTTTTCAATGTGTTGGAAATAGTGTCAGATATATCATCTACATCTACCACTTTACCTTTGGATATGCCTTTGGTTTTATTACTTGCGTATCCATAAATTAATCGTGTATTTTCTTCAATATCTAATATAGCTATAGATGTTTCAGTTGATCCAACATCCACTACAGCAAATGGTTTATTAGGTATCGATTGTTGTCTCGAATCAGGCATGATTGATTTTTTTAAAGATGTATTTAAACCATTATTTTGTATATTTTTTGCCATTTTCGATTATCCTAATTTTAGTTGTTATTTAATTAAAATTATTAAATTATAATTTTTCAGCGACCCTTAAAATTGCACTTCTACTACTAAAGTTCCGATTAATTTCTTCATTTGTGGGTTTGTAAAAATTTTTCCCAGTTGTCTTCAACCTAGGTTTATGGTGGCATACGCATACTGGAATTTTCGGGTCACATATGCATTTCGATTTTTCGTGGCCAATAAAATTTTTAACTATTCTATCTTCTAGAGAATGATAACTTATGATTACTAATCTACCGCCTGAACGTAATATTTTTGTAGCAGAGTTTAATACTGTTGGCAGCCTTTCAAGTTCTTGATTTACTGCAATCCTGAGAGCCTGGAATGTTTTGGTGGCTGGATGCAATAGTTTCCTCTTTTTTTCACCCTTAACATTTATAATTATTTGTGATAATTGAAGAGTTGTTTTGATAGGTCTAGAATTTATTATGTGCGTGGCTATATTTTTAGCAGATTTTTCTTCTCCAAACGTTTTCAAAATTTGATAGAGTTTTTTGAAACTATAATTATTTACAATATATTCTGCTGTAAGTTTTTCTTGGGTATCAAATCTCATGTCTAATGGACTATTCATTTTAAAGCTGAAACCTTTTTTGGCTGAGTTTAATTGTAAAGATGATATCCCTAAATCAATTAACACCCCATCAACTCCAGATGCAGTTATGCTTGGTTGTATGCTTGATTCCAAATTCAGAAAACTTTCTTTTAAAATTTTTATATTAGCCATATTGTTTTTTACATTAATTTTTGCTTGTTCTATTGCTTCTTCATCTACTTCTAAACCAATTATTCGGGGTTGAGGGGTTGTAGCTTTTGATATTGCAATTGAATGGCCTGCTAACCCTAATGTGCAGTCTATGTATATTCCATTGGGTTTTATATCAAGTTCTCTTATTACTTCGGTTACCATTACAGGTATGTGCAATTGTTTCATCACTATTTTTATTCATACCTAGCTTTAGTTACTTTGATTAACCTCTCTAAATATGTTTGCTTGATTTGTAGTCACATTACTAGTTCATAAAAGTATTTCAGGTAAAAACCTGTTTTTGCAAGCAGAATTAGGTACAAATAATAACAAATATTATACTTATATAAGAACTGTACAAAATTATCCCAAGTCTTGTTTAGCGACGGTTCAACCGTGTTGGTATAATATGTGCATGTTAATTTAACCAAAGAGAAATAAAGGTTTTATTTTGAATATTTGTGTTTTGACGATAAGTGATTCTGGTTATAAAGGACAGAGAAAAGACCTAAGTGGTGAGGCTATTCAAAAGTATGTCGAAGATTTGGGACATGCTGTAATACGAAGGTCGATTGTTCCAGATGACCCTAATATTATAGAAGAAATCTTAATTAAATGGACTGATTCAAGCGAAGTTGATGTTGTATTTACAACCGGTGGTACAGGGTTAAGCACAAGGGATAATACTCCAGAAGCTACCATTGCGATCAGTGAATATTTGATACCCGGCATAGCTGAGGTTATGAGGATAAAAACATTTGATTCAACGCCATATTCAATTTTGAGTAGGGCGGTTGCAGGTGTTAGATCCAGATCAATAATAATTAATTTGCCAGGAAGCGTTTCTGGAGTTGAGCAATGCATCGACGTTATTTTCGAATCAGTATTACACGCTGTACAAATAGTTAACGATGATACTGAACATTAAATAGATTCAAATAGGAGCTGTTTAGCTTGGATTTTCATGTATTAACAATATTCCCAGAAATGTTTGATTCACCATTTTCATCAGGGCTGATTTCTAAGGCTTTAGTAAAAGGATTAGTTAGAATTACCTGTCACGATATTCGTGATTATTCTACTGACCCTCATAAATCCGTTGATGATTATCCTTTTGGGGGTGGTCCAGGGATGGTTATGAAGCCTGAACCGATATTTTCGGCTGTTGATGATTTGCACTCATCAAATCGAATTGGGAGTAACTCACGAGTAATTGTAATGTCTCCCCAAGGTAGGCTGTTTGATAAAAATATTGCTAAGGAATTGACTCAATATGACGAATTAGTTTTTATATGCGGTAGATATGAAGGAATTGATGACCGGGTTATTCAAAATTTGGCTGATGAAGAGATAAGTATTGGCAATTATATATTGAATGGTGGGGAATTAGCGTCGATGGTTATTATTGATTCTGTTGCGCGCTTATTGCCTGGAGTGGTTGGGTCAGAGGAATCGATTCTTCAAGATTCTTTATCCGATGGTTTATTAAAGTATCCTCAATATACTAGGCCAAGATCTTTTAGAGGAATGGATGTTCCAGAGGTTCTTTTGTCCGGTAATCACAAGATAATTGAGAAATGGCGTAAAGACAAGTCTGTTAAGAAGACGAATAAGAAACGTCCAGATTTAATGATAGGTAATGATGTTTAAACCAATTTTTATTGTTATCTGCATTTGTTGTAAGGTAAGAGTTTCGTCTTGTTGATTAGGAATACTTCGCTTAGGTATTGCAACATATAGTATTGTGGATTTACAATATAGTGTGTTAAGAGGTGATTATGGATGCGCATGATTTTGTTAAATTAGATAAATTAAGTCCTTCGAAAGAGGGATTCAGTTCTGGTGATACAGTAAAAGTAAGCACCAAGATTAAAGAAGGCGATAGAGAAAGAACTCAAGTGTTTGAGGGTCTTGTTATACGCAAAAGAGGTAAAGGTCCTGGAGCAACATTTACTGTGCGGAGAATATCCAATCAGATAGGAGTTGAAAGGACTTTCCTATTATACTCTCCTTTGGTTGAAGATATAAATGTTGTACGTAAAGGACGTGTTAGAAGGTCTAGGCTTAACTACATTAGAGAGCGAACAGGTAGGTCTGCAAAGATTAGAGAAGCTAGAAACTTTTCCTCGTAGTATTTACTACTCTTACGACGTTAATATTCCATTGTAGTCATTAATCCTATATTCTAGTACCCTTATGACTAGATTTGTAGAAGTTGCAGTTGATTTTAAATCTGAACCGGCTAAAACCTTTACTTATGTTGTACCCAACAATCTTGATACAGTTAACTTAGGTAGTTTAGTACGCGTTCCGTTTGGAACTAGAGAAATAAACGGAATTGTATTCAAAATATCCAAGGTGGCAGAATATCCAGATCCTTTGCCTATAATAGAGGTGTTACATCCTCATGCTTTACTTACTAAAATACAAATAGATTTAGTAAATTGGATAAGTAGATACTATCTATGTTCTTTATACGAAGCAGCTGCACTTATGTTGCCAGTAGGGCAGCGACATATTGGGAAAGTATATGTTGATATCAATAAATCATTCATTGGTAATACTG
>CAYPYC010000011.1:0-14279 GCA_964414905.1 uncultured Dehalococcoidia bacterium | reverse complement strand
ATTCTATTAAGGGTATACATCTATAATTTATAATAATAAAATTATACCTCGAACAAGAATAGAGTTTAATATTTAAATTAATTGTATTAAGTTAAGCAAATTCAGATATTCTAATTGTTTCGTGCTGTAACAGCCAGAGGAAAAGTAGTCTTTAAATTTATGGCAAACTATTACGACATATTAGGTGTTGGAAAATCTTCGAGTGAAAAAGAGATAAAGCAAGCATTTAGAAATCTTGCCAGAAAATATCATCCAGATGTAAATCCTGATGACAAGCAGGCAGAAGACAAATTTAAAAAGATTAATGAAGCTTACGAAGTTTTATCTAATCCGGATTCCAAAAAAAAATATGATATGTATGGTGATAATTGGCAGAATCTTGGCAATGTAAATCATGGAACAGATTTTGGTAATTGGTGGCCATTTGGACGAACTGGACGAGAAGGCAACACTGAAAATTGGAGTACCAACTTCGGTGATTTTGAGGATTTGTTCTCAGGTAACAGGAGTGGTCAAAGAAGAAAAAGATATACGCCAAAACCAATAAAAATTGAAATAAGTTTAAAAGAGGCATTTTCAGGAACTGCTCGTCAAGTTTCAATAAATTCTTCGGCTGGCGGGAGTAGGAAAATAGAAGTACAGATACCTCCTGGTGTAGATACTAATTCCAAGATTAAGTTGAATCCCAAAGGAATGCGAGAAGTGATTTTAAGTATAAAAGTCACTCAAAACATTAAATTTCAACGTAACAAAAATGATTTATATGCGGAAGTAGATGTTGACTTTGATGATTTGATTTTAGGATGTGAAATTGAAGTTGAAACAATAACGGGTAAAATAGCTTTGGCATTGCCCGTTAATAGTCAAAATAAACAAAAAATTAAGATATCTGGACAGGGTATGCCCTTACTTGATGGTGATGGTAAAAGAGGAGATTTTTTTGTGATAGTAAACGCAGTAATTCCAGATTTTTTGTCAGAAAAACAAAAACAGCATATATTAAGCTATAGCAATTTGAAATCAAATGATTAAACTAACTGTAAAAATGTTACACAAAACTAGGATGTGAAATGCCAACAAAAGAAAATGAAAAAAACAAGTGTTCAATTTGTGGAAATAATAATCAAGAAAACAATTCATATTGTGGTGTATGTGGCAATGAATTAAATTCTGAAGTCGATGATGCTAAAGTTGGTCAAAAATTAGAAGATGATGATGCCAATCTTTTAACCACAGAACAAGATGAAGAAGTGATTGAACCCGTTGAAGGAGATACTGGTTCCGATGATTCTGATCAGATAATGGATGAGATTGAAGAAGGAGAGGTTATAACTGAAGTTAGGCAAGTTAAATCGGCTTGGGTTTGGTCATCGGGTCCGTGGTTAATTGTGATTTTTGCGATTGCGTTGTTTATGGAACCAATAACTGAAGTAATTGCAATTATGATGGCGGTAGTTGTAGTTGTTCCAAGGTTCTTTCTTTGGTTACGTAGTTCTTATGTTTTGACCGAAAATGTTTTGATATATAACAGAGGTGGAATGATAAGGACGGGTACATACAAGATACCTCTTTCAAGAATAACAGAAGTTACTGAAAATTATGGTAGATTTGGTCGTACATTAGGTTATAAATCAGTTGTGATAAAGTTGGCTAACGGGGTTAGTGCTTCTCTTGCGTATATTTCGCCAGAATCCGATTTACAGCAGCAAATAGCTGCATTGACAGAAAATAATCCTGATATAGATTCGGATAACCAACCTAATCGAGAATTAGATTCTGAAGAAAGTGAATAGGGGTTTAATTCATGCATGCGAAGAAAAAAGACTCGCAATTTAAAATCATATTGTGTAATAACATTATTGATGGAATTTCAGATACCCCAATAAAAAACAAAGCTATTTTAATAGATGGTTCAAAAATCAGTGATATAGGTCCCAGGAATGAAATAAAGCAACCGATGGGAGCAGAGGCTGATATATATGATTTTTCTAATTCCACTGTAATGCCAGGAATGGTAGATGCTCATACGCATCACAATGGATTTGGTGATGGAAGACTGGGAGATGAACTAGTTAAATTGCCTGATGAAATATTGGTTTTAAATTCAGCAAGAAACGCAAGGAAAAGTTTATTTTCAGGAGTTACTACCATTAGGGAAAATGGTCCCAAGAATAAAACGATGTTGGAGTTAAGAAAAAATATAGTCCGCGGTGACCAAATAGGTCCAAGGATGATGTTGTGCGGGAGGCCGATTTCTATAATTGGTGGTCATATGGGATATTTCGGTTCGCAAGTAACTGGAGAAATACAGTCTCGAGCTATGGTAAGGCAATTGATAAAAGAAGGAGCCGACTATATTAAAATCACAGCAACTGGCGGTAGTACAATAACATCGGATCCTTTAAGACCAGCGTTTAATTTAAACGAACTGAAAGCGATTACGGAAGAAGCCCATAAATTTAATAAGTTAACAGCTGCACATTGTACATCGACTGAAGGGATAAGACTCTCGGTAGAGGCTGATGTTGATATGATTATCCATTCAGTGTTCAAAGAGCCTAATGGAGACAATAGGTTTGATAATAAAACAGCAGAATTAATGGCATCTAAAGGAGTGTATGTTAATCCTACTCTACATGTTTTTAGATCGCAGATTTGGTCAAAGCAAAAAAGTATGGCTGATAAACCAGAAAATAAAGAAGATATTTTAGCATTAGATATAGAAAAAAAAGAATTTGAACGTAGAGTGGATGACGTTAATAAGCTGATCGAGTTTGGAGCGAAGGTGATTACCGGTTCTGATTCTTCTTGGGGAGATTATCAACTTGGTAATACTGCGTATGAAGTGGAATGTTTGGAATTGGCTGGTTTATCTCGTTCTAAATCTATTAAATCTGTTACAAGTGAATCAGCAGTATCGATTGGAGTTGATCAATCCGTTGGTACTTTAGAAAAAGGTAAAGAGGCTGACATATTGGTTTTGGAAAAAGACCCATACGACGATATTGATAATTTATGGCGAGTACAAGATGTATTTTTGAGAGGAACTATTATTAAGAGGGGTTCGTCCGACTCTCTTAATTTAATGAGGCAGTTTCCTCCAAGAAATTGAAATACCAACGGATGGCTGTTGGAGAATAATTATGACGAAAAAGAAAGAGTTTAAATTAATTAAATCGAGTCGTGTATTTGATAGCAAAGGTGATGTTTCACTTGAGAATGGGGCTTTATTGATTGAAGATGATGAAGTTGTGCAAGTAGGATATCAAAAGGATATAAAAGTACCTGAAGGAGCAATAGCCACAGAATATAATTATGAAGATGCAACTGTTTTACCTGGTTTGGTAGACTGCCATGTTCACTTAATTGGTATACCTGATGGTAGAGCAGGTGATGAAACAGCTGTTGAATCTGATGAAGTGTTGACTTTGCAAGCTGCTAAGAATGCTAGGGTTCATTTGTACTCAGGAGTTACTACAATAAGAGATTGTGGTGCTAAAAACAAAACAACATTTATGTTGAAAGAAGCTGTAAAAATGGGCATAACCCAAGCCCCTAGGATGATTATATGTGGTAGGCCTTTAGCAATCATTGGTGGGCATTTAAGTTATTTTGGGATTCAGGCTACAGGAGTGGACGAGTGTATAGCAAATGTTAGGCAGTTAATGAAAGAAGGAGCTGATTTTATTAAGATAACCGCAACAGGAGGCAGTACTAGGACATCATATCCATTTCTACCTTCATTTAATGTAGATGAACTAACTGCAATTATTGATGAAACCCATAAATTTGGAAAGCATACGGTTGCTCATTGTGCATCTTCTCAGGGAATGATTAATTCTCTAGATGCAGGTATTGATACTATAGTTCATGGTTATTATAAGGAACCCGACGGTTCATATTTATATAGACCTGAGATATCAGAGAGATTAGTAAAACAAAATGTTTATGTTAATCCAACTTTACATCAAGGGACTGAAACATATGATGCTTTAACATCAAAAGCTCAGGTACAGACTTTGACGGATGTGGAAAAAGATAAAATTAATACATTCAAAAGCAGTAGGGAAGTTAGTATAGAAAATATAACTCGGATGCGAGAAGATGGAGTTAACTTAGTATGTGGTTCTGATTCAGCTTGGAATCATTACAAGATGGGTGAATTTCAGAAAGAGATATTAACTCATGTTGAAGTTGGAATGTCTGCAGCTGAGGCTATCCGTTCAGCAACTATAGAATCTGCCAAGTCGTGCAAAGTAGACAATATTGTAGGTACATTAGAGCCGGGTAAGCAAGCTGATTTGTTGGTGGTCAAAGGGAATCCAGTTAAAAACATAAGTGACATATTTAATGTGGTTGATGTTTTTCAGGCAGGAGACCTAGTTGATAGAGATAACTTTATATAGTTTAGGGAGTAGACTTACCCCCATGAAACAGCTACTTTATCCTCTTTAGAAATGGCAAAAAATATTCCTTGAGTGATTCTTTGTTTATCACCTTGCATGGGATTGATATCGTGGTATATTTCTGGGTGGAATATATAAAGGTCGCCTTCTTCAGGGGTGATCGTACTGGATTCGGCATCTGATACCAAAGAATTAGGATATCCTGTTACACCCTCTTCTTGAGCAAGGTCATCTTTGGGTTGCCATCTTTTTTTGTAAACCGTTAATTCTCCACCAGATTCAGCCATTTGAAAACACACCAAGGCAGAAAATTGTGTAGGGTACCTAGAAATTTGCCACCCCTTGAAATAATTCATTGCACTGTCTCTATGCAAAGCACTCATATCACCATCTACCATGATTCTGACAACCGAATCCGAACATTCTCTGTCTTTTTCTTTAGCAATTATAACTTTCTTATCAGGTAATAATTTTCCAAGTTGATCTCTTACCATTTTGCGAGGATCTGGGATTCCATTATAGAGTGTGTTGAATTTAGGGTATGCTATTTTAGTTTCGTTAAAGTATGTTACTGGGTCGGATACGTATTGACCTAATCCTGGTCCAATATATCTAAGGGATACTTGATTACCTTCCGCGTTACTGTACTTTTTAACTGTTACTAAATTATCCGAATCGTTAGTTATACGTCGGCATATTTCCTGGCAATGCACAAGCGGATAAAAATTTTTGATGACGACAGCTGACCATTTAAGATCAACTAATTCCTGAAGGATATTAGGAAAATCCTTTTCTATTGTAGCAGTTGTTGTAACAGCAATTGGCCAACTAGGCATTTTTTAACTTGTGGGTATTCCACAAAATTCTTCGTAGTCAATCAATTCAGAAATGCTAGGGTTATCACCGCATAGAGGGCAATTTACATTTCTTTTTGTTTTAACTACTCTAAATTCCATAGAAAGACCATCAATTAGCAAGAGTCTTCCAATCAAAGAATCACCTATTCCCATTATTAATTTCACTGTTTCAGTAGCTTGTATAGTTCCTACAATTCCCGGCATTACTCCTAATACTCCAGCTTCTGCGCAACTGGGTACTTCTCCAGGAGGAGGAGGTTCAGGGAATAAGCATCTATAGCATCCTTTGCCCGGGACAAAAACTGTTGCTTGACCATCAAAAAGCAATATGCTGCCATCTACTAGAGGTTTATTGCAAAGATATGCCGCGTCGTTAATTAAGTACCTTGCTGCAAAATTGTCAGCTCCATTAACAATCACATCAAATTGAGACATTATTTCGATAGCATTTTCTGAATTGAGTGGTTCTTCAAATAAGGTAATTTCGGTTTCAGGATTATAAGCATTCAAGGTTTCTTTAGCAGATGTAACCTTGCTTCTACCTATGTCTGAATTGTAATGAAGGATTTGTCGTTGAAGGTTAGTTACGTCAACATCGTCGAAATCAACAATGCCGATTTGACCTACTCCTGCTAGAGTCAAATAAATAGATATTGGCGAACCTAAGCCACCAGCTCCTATAATCAACACTTTGGAATTTAATAATTTTCTTTGTCCAGTACTACCTACTTGCGGCATTATTATATGCCTACTATATCTTTGTACTTGATATGGTGACAAAGTTTTTGTACTTGTTGTCATTTTTGCTGTTTCTCCTTAATTACCTCAAAAAAAAACCCCCCTTTCAAATTGGGGGGTGTAAACATTTACTATAGATAGTATATGTAGTTTTCTTAGTTTTCTAAGAATCTACATATCGGTTACACCGGCCCAGAGAGGATAACACTCTTATCCCCTGTCTGGGCGCAAATACATGCGCATACCAATATGATAGATTCATATATTTTATTCATACTGGAATTATAAACCCTATATTCTTAATTATCAATATAAGCATTATCTAATAGGTACTTACATAGAAAAATCGTCAATACAAATCTGATGATATAATTTACAAATAAACTGGCTTTCTAATTAGAACTACATTTTTTACAAAGGGTATTGTTACATTGATTATTTGCGTTGATATAGGTAATACAACTATTTCTTTAGGAATGTTTTTGTCTAAAGATGATTATGAAGTAGACTCGGTTCCATTGGCAAGATGGACCATAGCTACCGATGCAGGCAGAACTGCTGATGAGTATTTATATATAATAAAGCAACTACTTGATATAAGAGACATGACGCTTAAAGAGATAAAAGATGCGGCTATTTGTAGTGTTGTGCCAAGGCTCACTTCTGTATTTAGTGAAATGTTCAAATCATATTTTGGATTAGAAGCTTTGGTTGTTGGTCCAGGTGTTAAAACAGGTATAAAAATATTGTATGAAAATACTAGGGATGTTGGGACTGATAGGATAGTAGATGCTTCTGCCGCGGTAAAAATTTATGGATCTCCAGTTATAGTAGTAGACTTTGGTACCGCAACGGTGTTCGATGCTGTTTCTAAAGACAATGAATATCTTGGAGGTGCTATAGTGCCTGGAATCGAAGTTGCTTTAAATGCTCTTTATCACAACACTTCTCAATTAAAGCGCGTAGAACTTAACAAGCCACCCTCTGCAATTGGTAAAAACACTGAAAACGCGATTCAATCTGGTATTATTTTAGGTTGTGCTGACCTTGTTAATGGCATGGTATCTAGGTTTGAGGATGAATTAGGTTCGAAGCCGAAAGTTATAGGGACAGGTGGTTTGGTAACAATCATAGCAAAAGAAACAGATGTTTTTGACCATATAAATTTAGATTTAACCTTAATAGGATTAAGACAAATACTGGCTGATAACAGATAGTATATTTTGATTTAAAATGAGTGCTGTTTTAAACAACAAAAGAATAATTATGGGTGTAACAGGTAGTATCGCCGCCTATAAATCTGTCATTTTAGCTAGATTGCTAAAAAAAGAAGGCGCCAATATTGATGTAGTTATGAGTGATGGAGCTACTAGATTCGTAACCCCTCTTACATTAAAAGCAATTACTCATGAATTAGTCATGAGCGACATGTATGATTTGAAATCGTATTTGAAAATAAATCATGTTTCTGTTGCTGAAAGATGTGATCTTATCGTTATCGCTCCTGCAACCGCTAATACTATTGCAAAATTAGCTAATGGTTTTGCAGATAATCCTGTAACAGCAACTGTTTTGGCGAGTCGAAGTCCAATCATGATATGTCCTGCAATGGATGGATATATGTACAAAAATCCTGTAACAGCAGAAAATATTTCCAAGTTGAAGAGTAGAGGTTTTATTATTTTAGGTCCTGAAAGTGGAGAACTTGCATCCGGATTGTCAGGTGAGGGAAGGATGATGGAACCCGAAAAGATTTTGGAAAATATTAAATCCGCTTTTGGACAAATTTCGGGAGATTTCAAAGGATTGAAATTGGTGGTAAGTGCAGGAGGCACTAGAGAGAAACTTGATCCGGTTAGACATTTGACTAATAGGTCTTCAGGTAAGATGGGGTATGCTTTAGCAGAAACAGGGCGAGATCGTGGAGCAGAGGTAGTATTGGTTTCAGCATCAAAGATTGAAAGTCCAGTTGGTGTTAATTTTATACCGGTAGATTCTGCTAAAGATATGGAGAAGGTTGTTTTGGCTGAATGTACTGATGCTGATATATTAATAATGGCTGCAGCAGTTTCCGATTGGACTCCAGTTAATATAAATGACCAAAAAATGAAAAAAGGTGAGGAAGATAGTTTAGAAATAAAACTAGTTAAAACACCAGATATATTAGCAAGGTTGAGTACTGATAATAACTTAATTAAAGTAGGATTTGCCGCTGAGACAGAAAATCTAGTTTCGAATGCTCAAAAAAAATTAGTCGAAAAGAAACTAGATATTGTAGCTGCAAATGATGTGTCTTTAGTAGATAGTGGGTTCGAGTCTGCAAATAATAAAATTATTCTTTTTGATAATCAGGGTGGAGAGGAGGATTTAGGTATGTTAACAAAATACCAAGCGAGTACAAAAATTTTAGACAAGATAAAAACAATTATTAATATTAAATCGAAACAGAATTGATGATTATTGTAATATCGCTAATTAGCATTTAATCTAGTGAACAGTTCATTAATTTTTACTTTGTCGCATTTGTATGCTCTTTGTTTAATTGATTATATGGTGTATTGCAAAAAGGTTTATGGGAGTAATTAGATATTATGAACGCAGAATACAGGTTGCTTAAACTTAAAGCTTATGAACCTAAATTAGTAGAACAAGATATTTATGAATTCTGGATGAAGTCTGGATACTTTCAGCCGAAAATTGATATAAATAAAAATCCTTTCACTATTATAATGCCACCACCCAATGTAACAGGTGAACTACATATGGGACATGCACTTACTACTTCTTTAGAAGATTTGATGACTAGGTGGCATAGGATGAAAGGAGAACCAACTCTTTTATTGCCAGGAACAGACCATGCTGGTATTGCTACACAGGTAGTAGTTGAGCGAATGCTCGCACAAAATAATTTAACTAGGCAAGAATTAGGAAGAGAAAAATTTACTGAGGAGGTTTGGCAGTGGGTAGATAAATATGGAGAACGTATTTATGAGCAGTTGAAGAGACTGGGTGTTTCTTGTGATTGGACGAGAAAACATTTTACATTGGATGAGGGGCCTAGTAAATCAGTTGTAACTACGTTTGTGAATCTATATAAACAAGGATTTATTTACAGAGGCGAAAGAATTGCGAATTGGTGTATAAGATGTTCAACTGCGTTATCAGATCTAGAAGTTAAATATGTTAATCAGGAAGGAGAGCTTTATCACATTAAGTATTCTTTGTGTGACAGTGATGAATCTGTTGTTATAGCAACAACTAGACCTGAAACCATGCTTGGAGATACTGCAGTTGCAATCAATCCAAATGATGAAAGATATTTGAATTTACAAGGTAAATTTGTTGAACTTCCTATAGTTGGAAGAAGGCTGCCAATTATTACGGACGATGTTGTAGATCCATCATTCGGCACAGGTGTTTTGAAAGTGACTCCTGGTCACGACCCTCATGATTTTGAAATAGCTCAAAGGCATAAAATAGATGTTTTAAATGTGATGCGGCCTGATGGCACTATGGATGAAGATACAGGAGATTATTTTGGATTAACTGTGGAAAAAGCAAGAACCCAAATAGTATCTGAGCTAGAACGAATTGAAAGACTTGTAAAGGTAGAAAAAATTGTGCATTCAGTTGGTCGTTGTGATAGGTGTAATACAATTGTTGAGCCTATGATTAGCAAACAGTGGTATATGAATATGAAACCAATAGCCGAACCAGCTATAAAAGCAGTAGAATCAGGTCAAATAAATATTATTCCCAAACGGTTTGAAAAAGTTTACTTCAACTGGATGAATAATATCAGAGATTGGTGTGTCAGTAGACAATTATGGTGGGGACATAGATTACCAGTATGGTATTGTTCAGACTGTGAAGAAACAATTGTTGAAATTAAAACACCAGAAGTTTGTGCCAAATGTAATTCTAAAAACCTTGAAAGAGACCCAGATGTTTTGGACACTTGGTTTAGTTCAGCTTTATGGCCACATTCCACTTTGGGCTGGCCTGATAAAACCGAAGACCTAAATTATTTTTATCCTACATCTGTTATGGAAACCGGGCATGATATCTTGTTTTTCTGGGTAGCTCGTATGATTATGATGGGGATACGAAATACTGGTGAAATCCCGTTTAAAACAATATACCTTCACGGGTTAGTAAGAGATCCTGAAGGAATCAAAATGAGTAAAACAAAGGGAAATGTTATGGACCCTTTGGAGCTAATTGATAGCTATGGTGCTGATGCTTTGAGATTTGCTCTCACTATGGGATTGGCTGCAGGTAACGATAACCGTTTAAATGAAAATAAAATACAATTTGGTAGAAATTTTGCTAATAAGTTATGGAATGCGTCAAGATTTGTAATAAGCAATGCAACTAGCCAAAATGATTATAAACCAACAAAAGAAATTGATATTACTCATACCCATGATAAATGGATATTAAGTTTATTGAATAAATTAATAATTGATTTTGACAATCATATGGAAGGGTTTCAATTTTCTGAAGCTCAGCAAGAAGTTTATGAATTCTTTTGGGATCAATACTGTGATTGGTATCTTGAGATGTCAAAGTTAAGGATAAAAATTGGTGATTTGAGTTGTATTCCTGTTTTGATTTTAGTTCTGGACCGAATTTTAAGGTTGTTACATCCGTTTATGCCATTTATTACAGAAGAAATTTGGCAAACATTAAAAAAGGAAATAGGTGGTGCCGAATTTAATGATGATGCACTCATTATTGCTAAATTTCCTGAAGGTAATAAACATCTAATTGATAATGAGGCTGAATTAATTATGGATTCAGTAATTGATGTCATACGTGCTGTAAGAAATTTACGTGCCGAATTACATATTGCTCCTAACATATCTTTGGAAATTCAAGTAGAAAGTGAATTGATTAAGCATATCTCTAAACAATTTAGAATTATAGCGCAACTGGCAAATGTGAGAATTGGAGACAATAATTTAAGAAGCAGTCTAGATCAAGACGATGTGAGCCAATCTGTATCTATTGTTTTAGATAAATCTGTTCTAACTATATCTGTAAAAGATTATATAGATGTAGATGCTGAAATTGGTCGTTTAACTCAAGAATTGAATGGCATAAATCAAAGAATTAAATCTGGTGCTAAAAGGTTAGCGGATTCCAAGTTTTTGAATAACGCTCCAAGTGAAATTGTAGATAAAGAAACAGAAAAACATCAAATTTCAAAGGATAGATCAGAAAAATTGGCTAAGCTATTAACCCAGTTGAAATAATACTGGAGCAAAGCATGATTGGGGTTCTATCACAATATGTCTGAGCGCCTTTTTAGTGTCACTAGCGATTTTAGCTCCGTCTGATATAGTAACTCTATATTTAAAAAGCCAATATGTGAATTGGATGTACTCATTGAAGTAGGACTTTTTATTTTTTATTGTAGATGTATCTATACAAAACTGTGTATATAAATCATCGAATTTAGATTTGTATAATTGTTTAAAAGTTTCATCATCAAGGTTTTTAATTCCACCCATGCCGTTGCTGTAAAAGCGTTTTTCTATTTCTCTTTCAACTGTGTATTGCAATATTTCTTCAACTACTACCCCGTAAAAAAAATTAACATGCCCTCGATATTTAGTGATGCCTATTTCGTATTTTAATGTGGATAAATCGAAATCAGAGGGAAATTCAGATTTGAAAAGAAGATTTTCTATATCAGTAGAACTAATTAGGTCTTTTAATTCTAGTATTAATCTTTCTGCGAGGAGCAAAATATTAAAACATTCACCATCGATTAGGTAAATATATTTTTTGCCTTTGAATGTTTCATTTGGTAGAGACCATGCTGCCATAGTTTGAATTAGCGCCTGTGGCCAGGGCACACTATTTTTTATAGAGTTTCTCAGAACAGATATTAATTCTTTGGGTGAATTAGATAGTATTGGTTTGTCGCGAATATCAGAAATGGGTTGATTGTTGAAATCTAATTTATTCGCCATGACATCTTTTATATTTTTTCCCACTTCCACAAGGACAGATAGAATTTCGGCCAATTTTAGAAGTTTTAACTTTCGTCGTTGCTTGCGGTCTATTAGTAGAATTAATTGATGCCACTGGCGATTCAGGTGAGGAACTATTATTTGGATTAGTCGCGGGATTGTTTTTTACTATATTTATATTGAATAGCATATAAACAACATCATGTTGAATTTTATCTAGAAGTTCTTGGAATTTTGAATGACCTTCTCTTTTGTATGCTACTAATGGATCCCTTTGCCCAAAAGCCTGCAATCCGATTCCTCGGCGAAGTGATTCCATACTAGTAAGGTGACTTACCCAGTGGTTATCTAAAACTCTAATCATTAAATTTTGTTCTAGAGCCCTTACTAAACCAGGGTTGTGTGTGTTTTCAAATTGATCATAAATTTGCTGCAGGTTTTCGTCAAAATATCGTTCTATGTCTGTTTTTGACATTTGATTAATAGATTCTTCACTAATTATACTGTCCCTTGGAAAAACATTAACGATTGAATCATATATTGCACTGTTTGCGTCTGGTGATTCAGGGGTGGGTGTTTCTGAATCTAAAATATTTTGTATTTCTTTACTAAGCATTGATTCGATATTTGGTCTCAGGTTGGTTTTAGCAAGTACTTTGTCTCTTTCATCATATATGACTTCACGATGTGTATTTATAACGTCATCATATTCGACTAAATGTTTTCTCATATCAAAATGGAAAGCTTCAACCTTTACTTGGGCACTTTGAATAGATTTGCTTACCATTTTATTTTGTATAGGTGTATTTTCATCAACTCCAGCCATATGCATCAGAGATTTAACTTTTTCACCTCCAAATCTGTTCATAAGGTCATCATCAAGTGCTACGTAAAATTGAGAGCTGCCAGGGTCTCCTTGTCTACCCGCACGGCCTCGCAGCTGATTGTCTATTCTTCGAGCTTCATGTCTTTCGGTACCAATTATATGTAGTCCCCCTAAAGACAAAACTTTGTCGTGATCTTTTTGCCAAGTCTCTTGTTGTAGTTTTAATGTTTCTGGATTACCGCCTAGAACTATGTCAGTTCCTCTGCCAGCCATATTTGTTGCAACCGTTACGGATCCAATACTTCCTGCTTGGGCTACAATCGCTGCTTCTTTCTCATGTTGTTTTGCGTTCAGGACTTCATGTTTAATTCCTGATCTTTTCAACATGTTACTTATCAATTCTGATTTAGATATGTCTGTGGTTCCAATTAATATTGGTTGGCCAAGTTTATTCCTGTCTGTTACATCCTTTATTATGGCTTTATATTTGATTTTTTTGTCAGTATAAATTAAATCTGTTGAATCATTTCTTAACATAGTTTTATTTGTTGGGATTTCTACAACATCTAATTTGTATATTTTCCAAAATTCTTCTGCTTCTGTTAAAGCTGTTCCTGTCATCCCCGATAGTTTTTTGTACATTCTGAAATAGTTTTGCAAAGTTATATTGGCGTAAGTTATTGTTTCTTGTTGGACTTTTAATCCTTCTTTTGCTTCTAGTGCTTGATGTAAACCGTCCGAATATCTTCTTCCTTCCATTAATCTGCCAGTGAATTCATCCACAATTACTACTTGACCATTTTTGACTACATATTCTCTGTCTTTTTCAAAAACTGTATTTGCTTTTAATGCATTTTCAATAAAGGCAACTATTTCATAATTTTCTGGTGAATAAATATTATTGATTCCAAGAAGTTTTTCGAGTTTGGATATTCCGTCCAAACTTAACGATACGGTTCTATGTTTTTGATCGATAGTAAAATCAGTTAAATTACTTAGATTTGGCACAAGTCTTGCAAATTTGTAGTAATCCTTAGATGAATCAGACCCAGGACCGCTAATTATAAGTGGTGTTCTTGCTTCATCAATAAGGATGTTATCAACCTCATCAATAATCGCGTATTCTAAAGGTCTTTGAACCCTTTGAGTTTGGTCAGTCAACATATTATCTTTCAGGTAATCGAATCCAAATTCATTGTTGGTACCATAGGTGATATCACACTGGTATGCTTCTTTCCTGGTTGCGGATTCTAAGTCTTGGTTTTGACCTATGTAGATATAACTTGCATCATGTTGCAGGACACCCACAGATAACCCAAGCGTTCTGTATATTGCACCCATCCATTGTGCATCTCTTTTTGCCAAGTAATCATTAACGGTTACAATATGAACTCCTTCCCCTTTAATTGCGTTTAAGTAGGCTGCTAGGGTTGACACGAGAGTTTTACCTTCACCTGTTTTCATTTCAGCA
>CAYPYC010000010.1:0-14628 GCA_964414905.1 uncultured Dehalococcoidia bacterium | reverse complement strand
AACTTTATTCTTGCCATTTGAGCTAGCACACTAGAATTACCTGCTACCGCTACTGCCACTTTATTCGCTGACACAAATCCTTTGGTAGTATCAACTCCTATTATTTTCCCTCCATCAACTTTTGTACCAACAACCTCACAATCTTCAATTATATCGACGCCTAATAAAGACGCAGCTCTCGCAAAACCCCAAACCATTGCATCATGATGTGCAGTACCTCCTCTAGGCTGAAAGGAAGCGCCTAAAACCGGATATCTTATATCAGCAGAAACATTGATCAACGGAACTTTTTCCTTTACCTCAGCTACAGTCAATAGTTCGCTGTCTATTCCATTAAGTCTGTTTGCATTAACTCTTCTTGATATGTCTCTCATTTCTTGCAAACTGTGACCTAAACTTAAAACACCCTTCTTTGTATACATGACATTAAAATTTAACTCGGAACTTAAATTTTGCCACAGCTTTAAAGAAAATTCGTAAAGGTTTGCTGCATCATCCCACAAATAATTAGACCTAACCACTTCAGTATTCCTACCACTATTACCACCACCAATATAACCTTTCTCTATTACTGCTATATCTTTAATCCCGTGATTCTTAGCTAAATAATAAGCAGTTGCCAAACCATGACCACCACCTCCAATCACAACAACTTCATAGTTCTTCTTTAGCTTCGATTTAGTCCAGGCTTTTTCCCATTTAGAATTCTGATTAAGACCTTTAAAAATCAAAGTGAATAAAGAGTTTTTCATAAAATGTTAATACTCTCCTAAATAAACATTAACAATTTCGTATCCTAAAAAGGTTTAACTAGTCTTATATCTGTAAGACAATAGAATAGAAATCATAACAAAAAGACTTTTTGAATTGTACTAGTATTTAAAGGATTAACTAAACATATAACAATGATGAACACATACGCACCCCATAACATTAGAAACGTCGCTATTATTGCTCATGTAGATCATGGGAAAACAACTCTAGTAGATGCAATGTTGAAATTTTCTAATGTATTCGATTCTAGAACCAAACCCTTGGACCTAATAATGGATTCAAATCCCCAAGAACGTGAAAGAGGTATAACAATACTTGCAAAAAACACATCCATAATTTTCAACGATACAAAAATCAACATCATTGACACGCCAGGCCACGTAGATTTCAGCGGTGAGATCCAAAGAACAATAAATATGGCTGATGGATGTCTACTTCTTGTCGACGCATTTGATGGACCAATGCCTCAAACAAAATATGTGTTGAAAGAAGCTTTGACTAATGGGTTACGCACGATAGTAGTAATAAACAAAATTGACCGTTCAACGGACAATATTGCGAACGTTGCTAACGAAATTCAAGATTTGTTTCTCGATATAGCTACCGATGCAAATCAGTTGGATTTTCCAATAATATATAGTTCAGCTTATGAAGGATATGCGGTCAAAAACCTTGATGATAAGAAAATAGACATGGAGCCTTTATTTGAAACAATATTATCTGAAATCCCTGCTCCTGAAGCTGAGCCAGAAGGTAATTTGCAGATGTTAACTACTGCGCTTGATTATGATAACCACCTGGGTTCAATAGCAATAGGAAGGGTATTTAAAGGCACGTTGAAAAAATTGATGCCCGCATCTTTGATAGGGTTAAACAGTGACACTAGAGAGTTCAAAATAGACAAATTATTCACTTTTTCGAATTTGAAAAAACAAGAAGTTGAATACGTAATTGCTGGCGACATAGCAGCCGTTTCTGGATCTAATGAATTTGCAATTGGAGACACAATAACTTCCTTAGATAATCCTGAACCGCTTACAAGAATTTCAATCGAAAAACCTACAATGAAAATGACATTTGGAGTAAACACATCTCCTTTCTCTGGTAATGAAGGTCAGAATGCCACATCTAGGATGTTATGGGATCGATTGTCAAAAGAGCTAAAAACAAACGTGAGTTTACAAATTGAAAAAACCGATAAACCTGACGAGTTTTTGGTTTCTGGCAGAGGTGAATTACACTTATCAGTATTAATTGAAAATATGCGGAGAGAGGGATTAGAATTCCAAGTATCAAAACCAAGTGTTATAACTCATTACGTAGGTAAAACACTTCATGAACCTTATGAACTATTGACAATTGATGCAGTTAAGGATTTTATTGGCCCCTTAACAGAAGAATTAGCTAAAAGATTAGCTTATCTAGTTGACATAAAAACCGATAGTAAAGGTAATGCTCAACATCTTTTCAAGATTCCTACGAGAGGACTAATTGGATTTAGAAGTTTTTTCCTTAGGATTACAAGAGGCAATGGGATTATGAACTTTCAGCCTATAGAAAGTCAACCTGTCGAGGGTGAAATTAAATCTACACGGTCTGGAGCAATCATATCTACCGAAACCGGGATGTCCACAGCATATTCAATTAAAACAATACAAGAACGAGGGGAATTATTTATTCACCCTCAAACATATGTTTACGAAGGTATGATTATTGGAAAACAAAACAGACCAGATGATTTGAGTGTAAATGTATGTAGAGAAAAAAAATTAACCAACCATAGAGCATCTTCTTCTGAAATATCTGAACACATTAATACTCCACTGCAATTAAGCCTTGATGAATCGCTCGCTTTCATTTCAGATGATGAGTTGGTCGAAATAACACCAACTAGCATAAGAATTCGTAAAAAAGTATTGAAATCTTCAATAAGACAAAAAGGAACACGAGACAAGTCTAAAGCAAAATGATTTGGATAAAATGTGATTAAAGACAAAAAACCCACTAAACGAAGAGAGAATTAATATGGAAGGAAATAAATACCTAGGTTCTCATATCCAATACGATGTAATTCTTAAAAAAAACATTATGGTTCCGATGAGAGATGGAACGAAATTAGCAACTGACGTATATTTGCCTGCAATATCTGGGAAAATCGTTGAGGGTAAATTCCCAGCAGTTATAGAAAGAACACCTTATGATAACGCTAGTCCCAGGCTGGTTGATACCGCAAGATTCTACGCTAGTAGAGGTTATGCCGCAATAATGCAGGATGTACGTGGAAGAGGTGAATCGGAGGGAGATTGGCTATATTTATTGAATGAAAAAGATGAATCTATAGACGGATTTGATACTTTATCTTGGATAGTAGAGCAAAAATGGAGTGACGGCAAAATAGGAACCATGGGACTTTCTTATACCGGTGCTACTCAACATGCGCTGGCATTAGCAAACCCTCCAGGCCTAAAAACGCAGTTCATACTGGACAGTGGTTATAATTACCATACTCATACTGTTAGATCGGGCGGAGCTTTTTGTTCAGGCATATTCGTTCCTTATGCATTCCGCATGGCTAGAGACGGGAAAGAGGCTCAAGCAAATCCCAAGGTGCGTAAAAACCTCATCGAATGTTTCCCTGATTTGAAAGATTGGTTGAATCGATTGCCCATCTTGAAAGGAGAATCACCCTTATCACAGGCACCAACATATGAAAATATGTTGCTTACAATGGCGTCAAAAGGCAAATATGATGAATTTTGGAAAAACCCAGGAGCTAATATAGAGGAATATATTGATGATTATCCTGACATCCCAATTTTCATGCTGACATCATGGTATGGGCATCACGTATGGGCAACTACAACCAAACTGATTGAATTTAGAAAACGATTAAAATCTCCAATAAAAATGATTATTGGAACATGGCTACACGGATATGAAACACTTTTAGACCCCTATTCAGGAGAAGTTAATTTTGGTCAGAATTCGATTTTACACAACATAGAAGACTTAAGATTAAAATGGTTTGACCAATTTCTCAAAGAAATAGATACCAATGTATTAGACGGTCCCACAGCAAAAATTTTCGTCATGGGAACCGGTGAAACTAAACGTGATGTAACTGGATCACTGATTCATGGAGGATTCTGGAGAGACTCTGAAGTATGGCCTATTGAAGGAACAAATTTTGAAAGTTACTATCTTCACGCTAACGGTTTATTGAATACGATTAAACCAGATACCCAAGAATTGCCAACTCAATTCACATTTGACCCTAACAATCCTGTCCCAACTTTGGGTGGATGTATCCAAACTCCAAAAGTAGGAGGTATTGTTTCCGGAGGAGCTTTCGATCAAAAAGGTAGACCTGATAAATTTTTTATGTGCAAAGATGATTTGCCTTTCTCAGAAAGACAAGATGTGATGGTTTTTGAAACCGAACCTTTGCAAGAACAAATAGAAATAGTTGGACCTATTACAGTATCCCTTGCTGCAAGTTCTTCTGCCAAAGATACTGATTTCACTGCTAAGTTGATCGATAAATACCCTATTAGCGAAGAATTTCCAAACGGGTTTGCCATGAACCTTTGCGACGGAATAATAAGAGCTCGATTCAGAAACGACCGGACCAAAGAAGAATTAATGGTCCCAGGTCAAATATACAAATTCGAAATAAACCTCCAGGCAACTGGGAACGTCTTTAAAAAAGGGCATTGCATCCGACTTGATATTTCGTCAAGTAATTTCCCTCAATTTGATGTTAACCCGAATACAGGAGACCCGTTATGGTCCTCAAAAACTACCATTTCCGCCGAACAGAAAATCTACCATGACGACAAAAACGCTTCATTTATAACACTACCAATTATCAAACAAGATATTGATAGACAACACTAGATGAAACCACATTGGGAATTGGCATTTAAACCAGCATCAGAGTTACATGCACTCATAGTAAACAAACATGTATCTCCAGTCGAAATTATCGAACATGCACTTAAAAGGCTTGAGGAACTCAACCCGACTTTGAATGCTTTTTTGACTGTGACCCCTGAAATAGCAATAGAAGAAGCGCGTAAAGCAGAACAAGCAATCATGTCTAAAAAAAAACTAGGAATGCTGCATGGATTACCTACCTCGATAAAAGACCATATTTCAACTGCTGGTATAAGAACTACATCAGGTTCATTAATTTTCAAAAACAATATACCAAACAGAGACGACTTAATAGTTCAGCGTTTAAAATCCGCTGGTTCAATCAGTCTTGGCAAAACCAATCTTCCTGAATTTGGAATGATAGCAGCAACCGAAAATTTCCTTGGCGATGATTGTGTAAACCCATGGGATATTACAAGAATCCCAGGGGGTTCTAGTGGTGGTGCCTCAGCATCTGTTGCAGCAGGAATCACCCCTTTTGCACAGGGAAGTGACGGAGGAGGATCTATAAGAATTCCTGCTTCTTTATGCGGTATTTTCGGAATAAAACCAACAACCGGAAGAATACCAACTACAAGTCAAGGGGTTATAAAAAAACTTCCGCAGTTTACTTTTTCAGCAATAAGTCCAGTCAGTAGAACAGTTAGGGATGCTGCTTTATTTCTGCAATCAGTTTCTGGACCATCTCCAGACGACCCCAATTGCATCAAAACTCAGGTTCCGGACTTCCTGGGTCATTTAGATGACGGAATAAATAATTATAAAATTGGTTGGAGCCCTAACCTTGGATCAGCGTTAGTGGATAAAGAAGTTGCAGCGTTGACTGAAATCGCCGCTAAATCATTCCAGTCTTTTGGAGCAGAAGTAGATCTTGTTCCGTTCACAATCAATAACGAATCTCTATTTAGATGTTTTAGCACGATCATGTACACCATGCTTTATCAAGGTATGGGGAATACATGGGAAAAACATGGGGAGAAAATGAAATCATGGCTACAATCAAGATTTGAATATGGATCTAATGTCACTGGTAAAGATCTTGTATTAGCAATGGAAGAAATGGAAACTTGGAAAAATTCTATTGATTCATTATTTGAAACATATGACCTTTTATTAACACCCACAATATCTGTACCAGCTTTCAAATGTGGCCAATGGCCCACCGAAATCAACTCATCAAAAATAGATGAATTCTCAGTAAGTCAAAACGCTGGATTTTATCATTTCGCCTATCCATTTAATATGTCTGGTAACCCTGCTGCATCAATACCTTGCGGGTTTTCTTCTGAAGGACTTCCAATTGGTCTTCAGATAGTGGGAAAACAAGGAGATGAACTGAGTGTACTAAAGGCATCTAGCGAATATGAAAAAGCTCACCCATGGGCACAAATTATCCCAGAAATATCAATTAAAACAATGTCTAAATAAGCCAATCAGGATTCTTCAAGAATTGATGCTTCAATACCCCTATTACCATCCTGATAGTGGTAATAATATACCACTAAAACTTTTCCATCATTTAGTTCCACAGCCCATGGATATCCGCAATCTCTACTTACCGAATCACTCCTTACCACTATGTTAGGTGAAGAATCTATATCACTTGCCTCCTCATTCAAAACCCGTGCCAAACAGCCCATCTGTCCTTTCCAACGAGTTCCTACTGTAACAAAAATCCGCCCATCTCTAAGTTTCAACATATGTCCCGGGCTCCCTTCGATGGATGTTTTTTCCCATTGAGACCAGGTATTTCCTTCATCATCAGAATAAACCAAGGCCAAAAATTTAGCTGAATCGAGTGTACCCTTGGGATGACACCTATATAAAGCAATTATTCTCCCACTAGATGTGATTTGGATTGCAGGCTCACTAAAATGTGCTATGGGATCTTGAATTATTCTTCCCCGATATTCCCAAGTATTTCCCATATCTTTTGACTCGCGTAGCATCCCAAAATAAGGAGAGCCTTTTGCAGCATTTTCGGTAGCTTTACTAGGGAGAAGCAACCTTCCATCACTAAAACTTAATAATCCACTTCTTGAAATTCCCGAATGTTCAGCAGGATTCCCCCACGTAGCATCAGGTATTTTAGGAAACCTTTTAGGTTCATCCCAACTCACGCCATGGTCAAATGATTTAATCCAAAATGGTATTCCAGGTCTTGAAATCCAATCGGATTCTTCGATAGATTCATTGTTATTTTTAGTCAACGCTGGAATCAACTCTACTGTAGCTGCATGTATAAATATTGATCCATCTGGCAATGTGTGAGTACCAAAATCAAGAACTCCTCCATATTGATCGGCAGTAACCAATTGACAGTCCCCCCAAGTCTTTCCATCATCTATAGATCGACGAAAATATAGATTGAACAATGGATTGCTGTGATTAGAATGTCCCAAAAAAGGTGAACGGTGAAAAATGACAAGAAGATCTCCCGTAGCAGTCCTAACTACATTAGGATGAGCTGCATACATATTTTGTTCACGATAAACGGTAAAATGGTCCAGTAATTTCCAAGTCATAATTACTATCTCCAAAAATAAGAATGGAATTTTGACAAATCCCAAATAAGACTAGTTTGAATTGCCCTGCTTTACAACTATTTTAGTATCAAATTGCAAATCGTCAAACTGTTCAATAGTTCCACCACTCCAAATTAATATTACATAACCTATAAAATTGTTTTTCATTATGCAAACCACACAGTGGGATTTTAATACATTTGATTAAATGGTGGACAATTTAATTCTCAAGAATTAATTTTAATCAAACTACTTCATTGATTCTTCTAGCATTTTGTTTAACGATCCGGTTGTTCGAGCATTATCAAGGCTATGTTCTACAGCATCTAGCATCCAATTTAGTTCTTTTTTGCCATGCATGGTTGACGAGGTGTACCTGCCACCTCCACCAACCACTTTAAATCCCGACATCTTTGAACCTATTAAATCTTTTAATCCCAAATTACTTCTAATGCTGGATTTATAATCAGTAACCGGCTCAGACGTAAAAAAGAATTCTATAATAGAACCCAGACCTGTCATAAAGTGAGGAAGTTCATATTGTTTGAAAATTTGGGACAAGCCTAATCTAAGACCATCTCCATAACTATTTAACTTCTCGTAAGAATCATTTTTTTGCAATTCTTTAATACAATACAAAGCGGCAGTAGAGCACAGCGGATTGGAATGAAAACTACCAATTGAGAATATATGGTCACCATTTTCAGACGAAGGGTCTAAATATCGCATTAATGAATCTTTGCCAACAACAGCTCCTATCGGATAACCTGCTCCTAAAGACTTGCCATAAATCGATAAATCAGGAGTGACTCCAAAATATTCTTGGGCACCACCTAGAGAAACCCTAAATCCAGTTATAACTTCATCAAAAATCAATGGCGTTTTATATTTATCGCAAATCACTCTTAACCCTTGCAAAAACTCTGTCTGTGAATTAATTCCACGCATCACAGGTTCAACAATTATTCCAGCGATATCTCCTATGTTTTCATCAATGATTTTTGATGTTATATCAAGGTTATTATAAGGGGCGATCAACACTGTATTTGCTTGGTCTTCTGGAACACCAAGGGTATCAGAAGATGCCTTCGGGTATGGAAACCATTCGTTTGGTTTCCCATAATTTGTATTGAATATCAAATTATCGGCAAATCCATGATAAGCACCCTCAAATTTCAGTATCTTTTCCTTTCCCGTTGCTGCCCTTACCAATCTAACTGCTAATATTGACGCTTCGGTACCAGAATTAACGATTCGTACCTTATCAGCGCAAGGTACGATATCAACCATCAATTCCGCGAGTTCAATTGCAGGCTTTGTTATATTGGTCAGAGCTGAACCTAAAAAAATCTGTTTTTGAACTGCTTCAGATATTACTTTATTGGAATGACCTAATATCAAAGACCCGTGCGCCAAGGTCACATCCAACATTTTGACCCCATCTGTTGTGTAAACATAAGGGCCATGACCTTTTTCAATTATAAATTTTGGTAATCCAGGTAGATTCGAACCAAGAGTATAATACGAAGCTCCAGGAATATATTTTGAAGCTTTTGTTATTAAATCACAGGTATATTGATTCACTTTCTCACCTTACATACCATTGGACTTCAAACTCACGTTCAAAATCTGTAAATTGTAATGAATAAGGATTTACTTTCCTCATAAACCCTACCCCATTTGTTCTAACTACTACCCATCCAAAATCCCACCCATCACTTTCATATACCATTGGTATTTGAGGCTTGACTCTTATTAATGGATGAGTGGAACCAATCATTAATTTACTTTCGGTGTAATAATAGCATGAGTTCAAATGTATAAACACAAGGTGATCCATCTGATTGGAATCAGCGCTCAAATCATTACATAACCCTTTTATCCCAACCTTAAACTCACATCCTTCTTTCGATGCCTCAGATAAATCTTTCAAGGAACCAAACAATCCTCTTCCACTGCTGTCATTGGTATAAACATGTCTCCAATCATCCTTAACCATAAATCTATACATTTCGAAATCATAAATAAAATTCTGACTGGGAGCGTTTGAGCCAGCATCGTTTGATTTAATTAAATGATATTTGGGCATATCACCATGTGAATACAAGTGTCTTTCCGGCTCTGTGACCCCATCTAAATAAGGCCTTGCGATAGCTTGAGTACCATCTTCGTTATACATGAAAAATGACATAGAAGGCCTAGGTCCAAACCCATGATAAAAAGAAACTGGCTGACGTAAATTCATGATGCCCGCAACCCATTTATCTTCAATCAAATATGTGACTCTAAATTCAGTAGTCTCTTCAACAATCTGAGAATCTTTAGCAGCAGTATCAACATGTTCATTAAAACGAAATTCGGTATAGGTTTTCAAATCAGATCCTCTGCGGATCGAATCACGCAAGTCTTTTTTACTCCCTTTATTTATAGTCCTGTCGCTATTCAGCTCTAAAGCAGATTTCCATTTCGACATATTTTACTCCCGCAATAACATTTCCATTTTACATAGGCATCAATTCAATCTAAAACAGGTAATTCGTTACCCGAATAGATATCAGAACTGGGTATCACTTTCGGAGATTTTGAATAATCCCCTCTTTCATTGGTCATTTTATTCCTAAGAGATTTTGTGGCTTGTAGATCAATTTCCAGAGTTTTAACATCAACGACCACTCCATATTCCACCTTGGCATGACTCGGTGTGATTTTCTGTTGAACAATATCTTCATGTACAGAATCAATATCACGTTGGAACGAATCCCCGTACCCTCCTCCACCAGCTTGTATGCAACGATAAACATCGCCTTTATTCAAAGTCCTAAGAAATTTAGATGGGAGTATTTCCATATCTGAATCAGGATTCAAGATATTATATGACCTGCTACCCGGGCCACCACCCTGGGTGCCCCAAGGCAAAAATTTATTCCGATCTGATCTAATCTGTAAAATAGCTTCATCATTCAGGAGTTCATATTCTCTTACCATACCTAAACCACCTCGATATTTTCCCGAACCACCGGTGTCGGCAACAAACCCATACCTGTTAACTCTAAGCGGTTGATTTGCTTCTATAATTTCAACTGGCGTATTAGCCATATTATGAACCGGTGCCGCTGCTCCATCGGCACCATCTAAGTAAGGACCTCCACCTCTGGGCCCATCATTATTAAACTCTACAAATACAAAAGCTTTGCCATCTTTGTCATATCCACCAAAACTAATTCCAACCTCACCACCTCCCCAAGCTGCTGGAACTTTCTCTGGTAAAGCTTTTGACATTGCTCCAAAAACTGCTTGTGCAACTCTAAACCCACCCAATCCTCTTGCAGCTACAGGAGCAGGATGTTTTGGATTCACATAACATCCTTCTGGTGCTTTAACTTTGATTGGCTTAAAAAATCCCGCATTTGCTGTGATGTCAGGATTAGTAAGATTTTTAAATACCGCATACACCGCTGATTTTGTGAATGGTAAATTAGGATTTATCGAGCCTTTAGCCTGAGGAGAAGTACCTGTAAAATCTACAAGCATTTCTTCACCTTCGATAGTAACTTTGACTTTAATTTTAATAGGATCCGGATTTATTCCATCATCATCCACATAATCAGTAAACTCCCAACTACCGTTAGGTAATAAATCTATTTCAGACTTTGTCAATCGCTCAGTGTAATCAATTATGTCTTCCATATATATTTTTAAATCTTCCACACTGTACTCATCAACAAGTTGGATAATATCCTTTTCTCCTTGTTTCAAAGCTGAGATTTGGGCCAAAACATCACCATGTACAGTGTCAGGAACTCTTACATTTTTCCTTAAAATCTGCCACACAGCATCATTCCTAATTCCTTTGTCATATAATTTGATTGGAGGAATACGTAAACCTTCTTGGTAAATCTCAGTATTATCACATGCGTTCCCACCAGCAACCCTACCTCCTATATCAGTGTGGTGTGCGATCACACAGGTCCATGCAATCAGAGTTTGGTTGTAAAATACAGGCTTAAACAAAAATATGTCTGGCAAATGACTAGCACCAGAATACGGGTCGTTGTTAGCAAAAATATCTCCCGGGGCAACTTCAGCGCCAAAATATTCGCGCACAGCATCCAACGCTGGCTGCATAGCTCCCATATGAAATGGAAGAGTTAGTCCTTGTGAAACCTGTTCCCCATCTGCGTTAAAAATAGCAGTTGAAAAATCCATTCCATCTTTAACTACCGAAGACCTTGCTGTTCTTACAACCGTTACTGCCATAGTATCAGCTGCACTATACAAATAATTCCGAATAATATCTCTTGTTACCGGGTCTACGCCTTCATATTGTCGAGTCACCTTATCTCCTTCCAACAAATATATTTAAGTAACACTGAAATATATCAATAACCATCATTGATCTTTAACCATGACTATATTTTGCAATCCATCAATTGTTACAGCCCATTCAGGAGGAACAACCGTAGTAGAATCATATTCCTCAATGATTAATGGTCCGTGAGACTCATTACTATCCAAATCCGATCTATTGATTATAGGCGTATTTACGTATTTAATATCACCACCAAAATACACCTCTCGTGTCTCATCATGACTCAATACTGTTTTTACAGATGAATCAAATTTCAAATGTTGAGGAATCCTTGAGTGTTCCGAAATACCTTTTGAGACAATTCTTATGCTGACTAATTGAATCGGTTCATCAACTTTATATCCATATGTCTTTTCGTGTTCATCCATAAAAGCTTGCTTGATATTTTTTAGTGAGGCTCTGTCAAATTTGTTGTCATTTATGTTTATCGTTAATTCGGATGTCTGAGCAGAATATTTAACGTCCAACTGCAAGTTAAATATTCGATTTGATTTATTAAACCCTTCTCTATCCAAAAGCGTTTCACCTTCATTTTTAAGTCTTTTCAATATTGCATCTATATGAGAAAAATCTAGATTGTCAAAAGATTCAAAATAAGTTTGTACAAAATGATGTTCTACATCTGCAAAAAGTAAACCAAACGCACTAAACACACCTGGTGAAGGGGGGATTATTATGCGAGATATACCCAATGTCTCGGATAATCCTGATGCATGAATAGGTCCTCCTCCTCCAAAAGCTATCAAACTAAATTTTCTTGGGTCACGGCCACGCTCACTTGAAACTGCTCTTAGGGCCCTTCCCATATTCGAATTTGCCAATACATGTACTCCCCAAGCAGCCTCAATTTCTCTTACCCCAATTGATTGACCAATATTATCAGATATAGCTTTAAATGATTTTTGAGATTCGATTGGGAAATCACCCCCTAACAATGCTGTTGGATTCAAATAACCAAGAACAACATTTGCATCAGTTACAGTTGGGTCAACACCTCCCAAAGAGTAGCATGCCGGTCCTGGTACTGCACCTGAACTCTTGGGTCCAATTTGAAGCCCTCCTGCCTTATCCGTCCAGGCAATACTGCCTCCTCCTGCACTTACTTCCGCTATATCTATTGCAGGTACTCTTAAAATGTAACCTGAACCTCTCAGTAATCGATGGCCTACATTCATACCTCCACCCACTTCGTATTCTGGTGCTAAAAGCATTTCTCCCTTTTCTATAATCGATGCTTTAGCTGTAGTTCCACCCATATCAAAAGTAATTAAATTGTCTTGGTTCAATTGCTTACCTATAGTAAATGCACCCACAACTCCTGCAGCTGGACCTGATTCTATACAAAACATCGGTTTTTTTGTGGCAATTTCAACAGGAATACGTCCACCATTTGATTGCATAATTGATAGAGGAACTTTTATTCCTATTGATTTAAGTTCATCACTTAATTTCAATAAATAATTCTCGACAACTGGTCTAACATATCCGTTTATTACCGTTGTACTAGTTCTTTCGTACTCTTTCATCTCTGGTAAAAGTTGGCTAGAAATAGACAAATGAATATTTGGCAATCGCGATTTAAATACATTCGCTATCTCTTCCTCATGTTTAGGATTTGCATAAGAATGTAGTAGACTTACAGCTACAGAATTTATAGAGGCATTCTCTACGGCATCAACTGCCACTTCCACATCTTTAATGTTTAACGCCTTTAAAACTTCCCCCTTATGGCTTACTCTTTCATCGACCTCCAGCCTGAATCTTCGCTCAACTAATGGAAGAGGCTTTTGATAGTAGAGATCGTACAATCTTGGTGTACGGATACGCGAAAGTTCTAAAACATCACGGAATCCTTTAGTGGTTATTAATGCCATGCGTTCACCGTTGCCTTCTAAGATTGCATTAGTTGCAACAGTGAAACCATGATTTACTTCCAATATATCTGTAGGAGATATTGATAACTCTTTTATACCAGCATTAATACCAGTGATAACTGCTCGGCTATAATCATCAGGTGTACTAGACTCTTTTATGACTTTTACAATACCGTCATTACCTAAAAATACAATATCTGTAAATGTACCTCCGATGTCTATCCCAACTCTAAAAAGTTTCAAATTTATTACCCAAAATAATTTATAAAGGTATTTTTTAGTAAGTTAAAATCGTTCACACGCTATATTTAAGACTAAAATTAATAAAGAATGCCCAGAGAGGGACTCGAACCCACACGCCCTTACGGGCAACAGATTTTAAGTCTGTCGTGTCTACCATTCCACCACCTGGGCAATTATACCAATTCGATTAATTATACAGATATTAAAAATAATTTGACATAAACTAAAAATCAATAATTAGACCTACTAAAATCAGATTTAAGATTTAGTATTTTTCAACATTGATTCTCTGAATCTATAAGTGGTTTTCTCAGGTTCTACGGGAGCTACAGGCAAATATTCCCCTTCCTCTATTTTAGCTATAATTACCCACGGCCCATTAGAAGAAAGCGCTTTAGAAAATGCAATTTTCAACTGTTGAATATTTTCCACAGTGGCCGTGTGATTAATACCACTACCTTTTGATATTTCTTCCAAATTTGTTCTGTAATGAGTATGACTGTATTGCCTGCCTACCTGCCCCCACATTTCATTATCCCAAATCAAAACAATCAGATTTGAAGGATGTTCACGGCCAATAGTTGCTAAAGAACCGAGATTCATCAATATAGAACCATCACCATCAAAAGCTACAACTTTATTATCGTAATTCAGTGAAATCCCTAAAGCTATGGAAGAACATAACCCCATAGAACCGTAGGTATAATAATTCTTCTCTCTGTCTCTTGCATGCCACATCTCATCTGAAGTAGGGCCCAAATTACCTACAACTACTACTTCATCATCCAAATCTGCAATCAATTGCTTGATAGAATCAAACCTAAGCATTTTTACCTCCATGCAATAAAGGTGTCAAACACATCGCTAAAGGCTGATGAGATGCATAACATAATTTCAAAGCCCCAAT
>CAYPYC010000009.1:7933-14721 GCA_964414905.1 uncultured Dehalococcoidia bacterium | reverse complement strand
ATCAAATTTTATATTTAAAATGACTATTGCAATTGGTAAAAGGATGAATTCAATAATTACCATTATCGAAAAATTAGACGTCATTTTACCGAAATATATTGAGTCACGGCTTATTGGCGCAAGTAGTAACAAATCTAAATGATTTTCTCCTGCCTCTGAGGCTATAGTTTGTGCAAGTCCAGTCGTGCTTCCAATTACTATAGAAATCCAAAATATTGCTGGACCTACTGTAATCAACATGTTTGGCGTGGGATTAATTCCAAAGCTGAAAATAAACATTACTAGTAGCGAGAATGAAAACACAGATACAAGCAATTCTTTGCTGCGTGATTCAATCAGGATGTCTTTCCAAACAATACTGTAAATTATTTTAAGATAGTTCATTGTTTAGTTTTTTATAAATTGTGGCTATTTGTTGTGAATCAATCGGGGTATTGATTGTTTGATTTAGACTTATTTTATTTTTTGAAACCAATAATATACGGTCAGCAATATTTACTATGGTTTCAATGTTATGGGTGGTGACCAAAATTGTTTTGCCAGATTCTTTAAACCTTTTTATCATTTCAAAAAGTACAGTTTTAGATAAATGGTCCAAATTTGATTCGGGTTCATCTAGTAGTAGCAATAAAGGGTTGTGTATTAATGCTCTGGCAATAGAGACGCGTTTTTGAAATCCATGGGATAAATATTCGATTCGTTTATCTAAAACCTTATCTAGTTTTAATAATGAGCTTAATTCTTTTATCTTTTCATCTATGTTTTGTACCCGATATAATTCTCCAACAAATTTTAGGTTTTCGTAACCAGTTAATTGATTGTAAAGTAAGTGGTTATGAGTTACTAAACCAACGAGTTTTCGAATATCTTCACCGTTTTTACTAGATGTTAAACCAGAAATAGAAAGTGAGCCTGAGTCTGGTTTTGTGAGGGTAGACAGAATTTTCAATAAAGTGGTTTTGCCGGAGCCATTGATTCCAATTAATGCACATACCTCACCATAATTAATTACCAGGTCGAGATTTTGGAAAATTTTATTTCGGCCATATGCCTTATTTAATCCTTGAACGTTTATAATCGCATCTGTATTTGATATATTCATTAGATTTAATTAATTAACTGTTCTAGTCTGTAAGACAATAGCGCCCCCCCTATTCCGAATGTCCAATAATAAATAATATAACCTCCTCCAAATACCATCATTAATTTTCCACTTATATTTACATATGGTGTTAATGTTCTTGCAGATTTTTGGGCGAATGTAAGTTTTTTAAATGAAACAGTTATTAATGTAAGTGTTATTAAAACAATTCCCATACCTAAGGCATAAGCAAGGGATCCAATAAGGATTTCTAAGAAACTATCAGAGTTAAGAGTCTGACCGACAACCACTCCAATTGCGGCCAAAAATATGGGCAATGCACAACTCAATGAAGACACCGCGTACGCTATCCCGAATAAAAACATTTTACGCATACCTTTACCGGGTCCGATATCTATACGATTTGCTGATAAGATTCCTATATCTCTTCGGGCAAAAATCAGCCATACTCCAATTGTGCAAATTGTAATGCCAACTAATAGTCCAGCAAAAGGCATTAAATCACCGATTAGTTTGACTCCTCCAATCAATAACAAACCTGTGATTCCAAAGACAAATATAAAACCTAATACTGCGATTAACCCCATACTTATGGCTCTAAATAATACAATATACAATTGTTCATTAGATGTTGAGAGGTTTAATTGATAACCCATATAAGCTGGTAGCATGGGGGCACCACAAGGATTAAATGCGGCTACAAATCCTGCAGATAAAGCAAAAAAAATCGGAACTTCTACCATAATAATTTTTGATAACCTAGGTTTATTTGCTAATTGGTTAAAATGAATTCATTTTAACCATGCTTTACTTCATAATTTAGACCGAAATCTGATGCTGTAAATTGCTATAAAAATTAATTAAAGACTTATTTTTTGAATCTGTCTGTCCATTTTGTTTTTGTTTCTATAGGTCTACCACGCCATATTTTTTGCGGAGCAGAATTTTTCGAGCCTAAGAAAAATAAAAAATATCCAAGTATTAAAATTAATAGTCCAGTCCAAGCAAAAAAAGATGTCCATGTTGGAGCAAATGTTCTTATTATAAGTGATAGCAACAAAAGACAAATGCCTACTAACATTATTCGCCCAGGCGATATTTTGAAATTCCTAACGCGAACTGATTGATTTAAATACCTAAAGAGCATATTTAAAAATGACTTGCTAGTATCCGGTCTTTTTGAAGTCTTAGAGGATTTAGCAAGTATCTCTTCAATTTCTAATTCATATTTTTCTGGCATTTAGTCCTCTAATAATATGTTAATTACGCTTCTCAGGAGTGTCAAGATTTGAATCGACAGTTGAAAGTACTAGGTATTATTATTTTATCTGAATAACTATTATATTATATTGACAAAACAATATATGGTGTATAAATCTTGTTTTGTGTTAATCTGCAACAGTGGATTGTATCGCGTTGTAATTAAGGAACTTTCCAATAATTTGATGGAGGGAAAACTATACATATGAAGGGTGATAGAGTTGTAGCAAAAATTTTAAAGGCTGAAGGTGTGGAATGGATGTCTTGTTTTCCTGCACAAGGATTAATAGGAACCGCAGCTGAAGAAGGAATTCGACCGATTTTATGCAGACAGGAACGTGCTGGTGTTAATATAGCTGATGGATTCAGCAGAGTAAATAATGGCTCAAATATTGGGGTTTTTACTATGCAGGCTGGTCCGGGCGCAGAAAATGCTTTCGCAGGTGTTGCCCAAGCATTTGCAGATTCAGTGCCGATTCTAGTGTTGCCAAATGGTGTTGGTACTGCCAGAGCTGGGGTACACCCAAATTTTAGTGCTGTAGATAATTATAAGGGCATAACTAAATGGTCTGGTTATGTTAACAGTGTGGAACTAATACCTGATTTTATGAGAAGGGCTTTTACTAAGCTCAAGAATGGACCTAAAGGACCGGTTTTGATTGAAATTCCTACGGATGTTGCCGAACAGGAATTTCCAGATGAACAGTTTCAATATGAACCAGTTAAAGTAACAAAATCTCAGGGTGATCCGGATAATGTTAGAGAACTTATATCTGCTATTTTAAAAGCTGAACTACCAGTTATAAATGCAGGTCAAGGTGTTTTATATTCGGAATCCTCTGAAGAATTGATAGAGTTTGTTGAACTTACAGGTATTCCAGTGATGACAACTTTAGCTGGTAAAAGCTCTTTTCCTGAAACACATCAATTATCTTTAGGTACCGGTGGGGTTTCTTCAACTTTAATGGTTAATCACTTTAGAACCAATTCAGATTTGATAATCGGGATAGGTACTAGTTTTACAAACTCGAACTTCAATGCACCAATGCCCTCAAATGTTGCTTTAGCACAAATTACAGATTGTGCTGATCATATAAACAAGGATTGGAAAATTAGTTTAGGGTGTGTTGGAGATGCCAAATTAATTTTGAAACAAATGATAGAGGAATATAAAAAACAGAACGGAATTAAGCCATTATCGAATTCGGAAAAAGTAAGCGAATTAATAGATAAGTTAAGGAATCAATTTTATACAGAATGGAATCCTAGACTAAATTCTGATGAAATTCCATTAAGCCCATATCGTGTATTAACTGAACTAGCGTCAACCATTGATGTATCTAACACAATAATAACTCATGATTCTGGATACCCACGAGACCAATTTTCTCCTTTTTGGAAACCTGTTAACCCTTGGGGATATATTGGATGGGGTAAATCAACTCAATTAGGCTATGGGTTAGGATTGGCTATTGGCGCAAAAATGGCCAAACCTGAAAAGCATGTCATTAATATAATGGGTGATGCTGCCTTTGGAATGGCAGGTTTGGATATTGAAACAGCTGTACGATCTAATATCCCGATACTTACTATTGTATTAAATAATGGTGTAATGACTAATTATACTAGTCCGGCTCCGTATTTAGGATATGCAGCAGAAAAATGGGATTTACATAAGTTGACAGGTGATTACGCAAAAATTGCTGATGGACTTGGCGCTTTTTCAAAAAAGGTTAGGACTCCAGATCAAATCGTACCAGCAATAAAGGAAGCCTTGGAAGCTAATAAATCTGGACAGCCTGCCTTATTGGAAATGATGACTAAGGAAGAATTGAATGTGCCAAAATTTTGGTAGGTAATATATCAAATTTGAGCATTAAGGCTAGTATAATTTCGAATGCTACATTGACATTAGTTCAATTCGAATATAGAAATAAGTTAAGACCGAATATTAAAGTTTAGAGTAATTAGATGAACGAAACAGAACCAAAACCGGAAATAAAAAAAGGATTGAAGAATGTTTACATTGATAAGACAAAATCTAGTTTTATCGACGGTAAGGAAGGCAAGTTAATATATCGAGGATATAACATACACGATTTGGCTTCAAAATCTACCTTTGAAGAAATTGTTTATCTGTTGGTAAATGGGAGTTTGCCTAATAAAGCTGAGCTAAATCAAATAGATTCAGAGTTAAGGTCAAATAGAAAGATAAGTGAAGATATTCTTAATGTCATCAAGTCGATGAAGAATTCTCATCCTATGGATGTTCTTAGAACATGTATGTCTTTACTGTCTGCAAGCGATTCTAGCCCCGATGATATATCAATAGAAAATGCAAAGCGTATTGGATTTAGAATAACTGCTGTTTTACCAACAATTGTTGCAAGCCATCACAGGCTAAGAAATGGACAAGAACCGATAGAGCCTAATGCCCAATTGACCCATGCTGAAAATTTCTTATATATGTTATCGGGAGAAATTCCAGATCAACGTGATGCAAAATTGATTGATAAAGATTTGATTCTTCATGCTGAACACGGAGTAAATGCATCTAGTTTTGCAGGTCGCGTTGCAGCATCTACTAGGGCAGATTTTTATTCTTGTATGACAGCTGCGATTTCAACATTGAAAGGACCATTACATGGAGGTGCTGCCGAAGGAGTCATGAAAATGACTTTAGAAATAGGCAATGAAGAAAATGCTGCTGATTATGTAGCCAAGGTTCGTCAATCTGGTGGAAGAGTCATGGGATTTGGTCATGCTGTCTATAAAGCTGTTGATCCCAGGTCAGTACATTTAAAAGATGAAGCAAAAGCTTTAGGTGAAAGGCTGGGACAGCCAAAGTGGTTCTCGATACTTGAAGCAGTGACTAAAGTTATGGAACCATATGCTAGACGTGGTTTATATCCAAATGTCGACTTTTGGGCGGGCGCGGTTTATTATCTTCTAGAAATACCTGAAGATTTATTTATACCATTATTTGCAATGGGAAGAATACCTGGATGGACAATACACATAATAGAACAATATGAATCCAAGGGTATTTTGAGACCTCGTTTATATTATGATGGACCAATGGACCTCGAATATAAATCAGTTGGTCAAAGGTGATTTTAAGATTTGATATCGTCAAAGCTTTAGGATTAATTGCTTAGCAAAATCCATTTAAATAATATGTGCGGACGGCATTTTTCGATTCTAAGAAACTTACTTTGAAATTATCAGCAGAAACTGTAATTAAAAAACAGATTCGCCAAAAAGACGCGATTTCTTTTAAAGAATTTATGGAAATCGCCTTGTACCATAGAGAAGTAGGATATTACACATCAAGTAAATCGATAATTGAAAATTTCTACACCAGTCCTTATACCCACCCTGCTTTTGGTGCATCTTTATGTCTGCAATTGAATCAAATGTGGATTGCAATGGGAGAACCGAAAGTATTTGTAGTGATCGAAGTTGGTTGTGGAGATGGAATATTAGCTCAAGATATAGTCGGTTATGCCCGAAGCAATCGTTTACCGTTCATTAATGCTTTGGAATATGTAGCAATTGATAGATCTAGATCTTTAATTAGTTCTTTAGTCGGTATTGATGGTTTTAACAAGGTTGTCTCTAATTTAGATAGCTTTAAGGATGTTGTTGGATGTATTATCTCAAATGAATTAATTGATTCTTTTCCAGTTAACAGGTTTAAGATCCAAGATGGAAATATTTGTGAAATAATGGTCACTTTATTAAATGGTAGTTTCTCTGAAATATTATCAAAAGATCCCGGTCCAATGATAACCGAAAGGCTGGATGATTTGAGTTGGGATTTACCAGATAATTTTGAAGGAGAGATTAATGGATACATAGAATCTTGGGTGAAATCTTTGAGAAGGGTTTTATCTAACGGATTTGTAATAACAATAGATTATGGTAGTAATCATGTTAAATTATATAATCCTGAAAATATGTTTAGTGGTATAAGAAGTTATCGCCGACACTCTCAGCCAATTTCTATATATGATCAAATTGGATATTGTGATATTACCTCAGATGTTGATTTTTCTTGGCTTATTAACCGAAGTGAAAGGTCCAATTTGCAGCAATTATATATGTTGAATCAACAGGAATTTTTGTCTAGGTGGGGTGTTGAGAATTGGATAGATGATATTAGAGTAAAAAAAATCAGCCAAAATGTTTTACATAGCAATTTAGTTGGTATAAGACAATTAATGAGAGATGATGGATTTGGTCAATTCAAAGTTTTAATTCAATATATTGGTAAAGAAACCGATAGCTTAGGTTCGATTTTGCCAGATGAAACTTCTGCCAACGGTTATCCTGTACCTATGCTTACGGGTAAACATGCTGATTATCTAGGGTCGAAATATCCTCATGTTACAGAAACAGAATTCGATCGATTATTTTTTTAATC
>CAYPYC010000009.1:0-7923 GCA_964414905.1 uncultured Dehalococcoidia bacterium | reverse complement strand
TCAAGTCTGGTTCGCGTGCTGCTTTAGCTTCGTCAAGCCGAGTATTGCCTGCGTTATGAGGGGCTGCATGTATTAGATCCGGATTGTTATTGGCTTCTTCCGCTATGGTTTTTATTACATCTATGAAATAGTCCAAAGTGTCTTTTGTTTCAGTTTCAGTAGGTTCTATCATTAAAGCTTCTTCTACTATTAAAGGGAAATACATGGTTGGTGGGTGTATTCCATAATCAATCAGTCTTTTTGCAATGTCTAAAGCTGTAATCCCAAATTTCTTTTTGAAATTTCTTGCAGAAAAAACTACTTCATGCATACACGTCCTATCGTAAGGTAGGTCTAATACATCTTTAAGCGCATTTAGTATGTAGTTAGCATTGAGCACAGCATCTTCACTTATTTTTGCGATACCATCTTTGCCCAATAGACTTATATATACGTAAGCCCGTAGCAATACTCCAAAATTACCGTGGAATGCTCCCATTTTCCCGATACTATTTTCAGGATTACTTATCTTGTAGAAAGATGAGTTATTTTCATTCGTTTTTGTTACTATTGGCGATGGTAAAAATCTTTCAAGTTTTTTGTTAACCATCACAGGTCCGGCTCCTGGCCCCCCACCTCCATGAGGAGTACTAAATGTTTTGTGGAGATTAGAATGTACGACGTCAACTCCGATTTCTCCGAGTTTGACTTTGCCAAGCAATGCATTTAGATTAGCTCCATCTCCATATACCATACCACCTGAATTATGTACTTTTTCACATATCTCTACAATGTTAGGATCAAATATGCCGAGTGTACTCGGTATAGTTAACATAACTGCAGCTAATTCTTCGTTTAAATTATTTTCTAAATCCGATAAATCGGTATTGCCTTCGTTATCAGATTTTAAAGTTATCACTTCAAAGCCGGCCATTTTAGCTGAAGCAGGGTTAGTGCCATGTGCACTATCTGGTATCAACACTTTTGTTCGGTTAATATCTCCATTTGATAAGTGATATTGGCGTATCATCAACATTCCAGCGAGTTCACCTTCGGCACCAGCAAGGGGAGCCAAACTTGTGGCATCCATACCTGTTATTTCAGCTAACAGGATTTGGAGGTCAAACATTATTTTTAAAGCACCTTGTACAGATTCCTCTTCTTGTAATGGATGAATATTAGCAAATCCTGGAAGAGAAGCTATTTCGTCGTGTAATTTTGGATTGTATTTCATTGTGCAACTTCCAAGAGGATAAAAGTTGGTGTCAATTGAAAAATTAAGTTGACTCAGGTTAGCAAAATATCTTACTAGTTGAGATTCACTAACTTCAGGAAAATTCAAAGTGTTTCTAATAATATCGGAACTAGGTAGTTCTGATTGAGGAACATCAATTTCTGGTAATGTAGTCCCTAATCTTCCGGGACTTGATATTTCCATTAGTAATTTTCTTTTATAATCTTCTAAATTAATTTTCAAAATCTTTCTTTAATTACCTTTTAGCTTTTCGTTTGGATTTAATGTTTTATATTTGCAAGTACTTCTACTAATTGGTCGATTTGTTCTTTTGTATTTAACTCTGTGAAACTTAGTAACATTCCATTAGGTATTAAGTTACTAACGTCGTAACCGCCTATAATGTCGTTGTCTAGCAATATAGAATTGATTTTTTTAGGAGAAATAGGACACGTTATAACAAATTCGTTGAAGAAAGTTCCAGTTAGTGCCATAGAGAATCCTGGTATGGACTCGATACGAGAGGCAGCATAGTGGGCCTTATGGTAACAGAGTTCTGCGATATGTCTTATACCATTTTTACCCAATGCCCCTAAATATGCAGTGGCAGTCAATGCTATTAAAGCCACACTAGTACAAATATTCGAAGTAGCTTTTTCTCTTCTGATATGTTGTTCTCTAGTTTGAAGAGTAAGTACAAACCCTTTCCTATTGTTACTGTCTATTGTTCTTCCTACAATTCTTCCAGGCATTTGGCGCATATATTTTTTTTTGCATGCAAAAATACCTACATAAGGTCCTCCAAACGATGGTGGTATACCTAAGGATTGACCCTCGGAAACTACAATATCGGCATCATAATCTCCAGGGGGTTTGAATAGAGCCATGGAGATAGGATTACTACTTACTATCATTAGAGAATCATATTTTTTTGCGATACTGGAAATATTTTCTAAATTTTCTATAAATCCAAAGAAATTTGGGTTTTGCACCAAGATACATGAAGTTTCGTTGGAGATTTTAGATTCTAGGTCTTTTATTGAGTCTGCTGTTATCAATTTGATTGCCGGTGCTTCTACAAATGTTTTGATTACGTCTGTATATAATGGTGAAACTGAGTTTAAAACTATAATTTCGTTTCTCTTATTGATTCGGACAGACATTAACGCCGCTTCGGCTAAGGCCGAGGCTCCTTCATACATTCCAGAATTAGCTATTTCCATGCCAGTTAGTTCACATATCATTGTTTGAAATTCGTAGCCGGTTTGAAGTGTTCCTTGTGCTACTTCAGGTTGATAGGGCGTATATGCTGTCATATATTCACCCCTACTGACAATTTGCTTTACAGCCGATGGTGTGAAATGCCTATATGAACCGGCGCCCAAAAAAGAAGGGATTTCACCTGGTGTTTTATTTATTCTAGAGAGTCGATACAGTTCTGACTGTAAATTTAATTCAGATTGTGGATTTGGTAGATTTAATTCAGGATCGACAAATCTAGGCGGTATATCTTTAAACAGATCTTTTTCAGAAGAAACCCCTAGAGATTTCAACATTTCTAGTCTATCTGAATCAGTATTAGGGCTGTAGGGCGATACAAATTTGTTCAATCAACTCAATCCTTGTTATTCTTCAGTTAGCATGGTGTCATATTCTTTCGAATTCATCAAATTATCTAATTCATTGCTGTTCGCTATTTGTATTTTTACAATCCATCCATTGTCGTAAGGACTATCGTTTATATGTTCTGGATTGTCTGTCAATTGTGAATTAGTCTCAACGACCGTTCCCGATATTGGCGAATAAATATCTGACACGGCTTTAACGGATTCAACTTCTCCAAGTTTGCCAAATTGATCAACATTTGAACCTGGTTCTGGTAGCTCGATGAAAACTATATCACCTAGGTTTTCAGCTGCGTATTCTGTGATTCCAATTGTTACTATTGGTTCTGATTCGGTAACTTTTACCCATTCGTGTTCTTTAGAATAAAGTAAGTTTTCAGGTGTCATATTACTTAGCTCCGTTTGTAAAAAGGAAGTTTTATTATTTCTGCTTCTACGATTTTGTTTCGTATCTGTAAATTTACTTTGTTTGCTATTCTAGATTCATTCGTTTGAACATAGCCCATGCCGATACTCATGTCAAGATGAGGTGAATAGCTTCCACTTGTAACGTATCCGATTTCTTTATTTGACAAATCCAATATCTTATTGTGGTGTCTAGGAATTATTCTATCAAATACTTTGAATCCTATTAAAGATATGTCTTTTTCTTTTTCGATTATTTTTTCCAGAGAAATGTTCGCAATATAATCGTCTCTTCCGAGGTTGACAAATCGTTCTAAATTGGCTTGATAAGGGTTTATATCTTTACTTAGTTCATTACCATGTAATGGAAGTCCCGCTTCCAATCTAAGTATGTCTCTTGCTCCTAATCCAACTGGTTTCACACCAAGTTGCAATAAATGTTTCCAAATTGAAGGACCTATTATATTTTCTGAAATAATTTCGAAACCATTTTCTCCAGTGTATCCAGTCCGACCGATAAAGATATCGTATCCTTGGTATTGTGAATTCGTTGACCTGAATCTTTTTAAATCTATTGTTTCAGGTGCAATTAAATTATTTAAGGCCTTTTGAGATGAGGGTCCTTGAATCGAAATCATAGTTGTACTTTCTGTTATGTCTTCTATTTTCATATCTTCTTTATATTTGAACTTACGAATCCAATTCAAAACTTCTGTCGTATTAGATGCGTTAGGTATAAATAAATAATCCATGTGAGTTTTTCTATACAAAATTATGTCGTCTATAATACCGCCACCTTCGTTACAAATAAGCCCGTATTTTGCCTGGCCATCACTCATAGCTTTAGGGTCAAAACTCGTTATTTTATTTAGAAAGATTTCTGAATCTTTCCCAGTAATTTTAACTCTACCCATATGGGATACATCAAAGGCACCAGCAATAGATCTAACGTTTTTTGTTTCAGCGAGGATACCTTCATATTGTATAGGCATTTCCCATCCAGCAAAATTCACCATTTTTGCATTTGAATTTAAATGCTCTTGGCACAAGGATGTTGATTTTAGGTTTTTTTCTGAACTCATAAGTAATCAACCAAACATAAAAATAGCACCGGACACATCGGTGCACATAAAATAATATATCATATTTATTAGTAACAGATTATCAGTTGTTGCGCGTATTTTGAGTTCAATTAATCCTAAATCGATTTGATATCGGCATTCTTCTGTCACGACCAAAATTCTTCGAAGTTATTTTTATGCCAGGTGCAGCTTGTTGACGTTTATATTCACTTTGGTCAACCATCTTTATGATTTTTTCTACTAATTCTAAAGGGAAGCCTTTTTCAGATATTTCTTCAGGGTTATTCTCATTTTCTATATATTCCTTAAGAATTTCGTCTAGCACATCGTATTCTGGCAAATAATCTTGGTCTTTTTGATTCGGTTTAAGTTCGGCGCTTGGAGCTTTCAGTAAAACAGAAGAGGGTATGAGTGGTTCATTAATTGAATTCCTGTAGAATGCTAATTTATAAACTAAAGTTTTGGGTACATCCTTGATTACAGCATAACCTCCAGCCATATCCCCATAAATTGTTGCATATCCAACAGCCATTTCACTTTTATTACCTGTGGTAAGAACTAAAGCTCCCGAATTATTTGATAAAGCCATCATAATAAGACCCCTTATACGGCTTTGAACATTTTGATGAGTTAAGTCATCTTCTATGTTCTCTAGATATGATTCGAGAGTTTTGTCAAAAACATTTACGCTGGAATTTATTGGTATATTATGCAATGTTATGCCAAGATTCCTGCTTAACAATTCCGCATCATCTATGCTGGATTGTGAGGAATATTTAGAAGGTAAAGATACAGCTGTAACGTTTTGAACACCTAGTGCATCTACAGCTATTGTTGTAACTAGGCTTGAATCTATTCCTCCCGATAAAGCTACTATAACTTTTTTGAATCCACATTTATGGACGTAATCTTTTGTTCCAAGAACCAAGGCCGCATAAATTTCACCTATTTGATCATATTGGACAGGGGAATTTCTTTGTAGTACCGGTTTATTTTGTGTAAGGTCGTCAGATAATTGTATAGATTCATTTATGACATGCTGGGTTACAAGTGGTTTTTCACGATCTAATTTGGGTTCATTAATTTTTAAATCAGTAAATACAAGGTCTTCTTCAAATTGATTTGCTTGCGCAATAATTTCCCCATTAGGGTTCAATAACATACTGTTACCATCAAATACTAATTCATCCTGTCCCCCGACCATGTTGATATATCCTATAAAAAGCTGATGGTTAATTGAGTGTGATTTCAACAAATCTTCTCTGACCTTTTTTTTACCAGCGTGATATGGGGAACCATTAATATTGATAGATAGCTGCGCTCCTTGAAGAGCCTGTTCCAAAATAGGCCCATTTGGGTGCCAAATATCTTCACAAATACTGACACCTATTTTTGTTTTTCCTAATACTATCAGTTTGTTTTTTGATCCTTTTGAAAAGTAACGTTTTTCATCAAAAACACCATAATTGGGTAGATGTATTTTATGATAAACACCCTGTAAGGTTTTGTCTGATATTATAGCTGCAGAGTTATAAATATTGTCATTTTGGTCTTTATCCACAAAACCTATTATCGACGTAATATCATTTGACTCAGTTACAATTCCATTTAAAACTTCTAAATTAGTTTCAATGAACTTTGTATTAAATAGGAGGTCTTGTGGGGGATAACCGGTTATAGCCAATTCGGGGAAAGCTATAATATCTGCTTTGATACTTTTTGCTTGGTCAATGCAATCAATGATTTTTCTTTTATTTCCTTCAAAATCACCAACAGATGAATTTATTTGAGCCATTGCGATTCTTAATAAATCACTCATATCAGGTCCATGCAGATATATTTAATTATTTAGGAGTTTGCTTTGACAAAACTATTTATTCGTTCTAAAGCATCTTCGAGATTTTCCATTGAATTTGCAAATGAAAATCTTATACATCCTTTACCATATTCACCGAAAGATTCTCCTGCTAAACAGGCCACCCCGTGTTTTTCTAGAAGATCGTTAGCAAATTGTTTGCTAGACATACCTGTCCCTTCAATGCTTGGAAATACATAGAATGCTCCTCCTGGCATAGGACATGTTATTCCGGGTATAGAATTGAGTCCGTCTACTATTACACCTCTTCTTTTCTTGAATTCTTCAACCATTTGCATAGGTTCTTCTTGGGGACCGTTCATTGCTTCTAGTGTTGCAATTTGGGTGAAACTAGCAGTGCAGGATACGCTATTTGTGGATAACCTAGATATAGGTTCAACCAAATTTTCAGGCATCACACCAAATCCTGCTCTCCAACCAGTCATTGAGTAAGTTTTAGAAAACCCATCAAGAATAATAGTTCTTTCAGTCATGCCAGGTACGCTAGCTGGACTAAAATATTCCCCTTCATATAAAAATCTTCTATATACTTCGTCAGTTAATATCGTAATGTCATTTTTTTGAGCGAGTTGAGCCAATGCAGTCAAATCTTCTTTAGATATTACACTTCCGCACGGATTATTAGGTGAATTGATGATCATTAACTTTGTTTTTGCTGAAATTTGATTAGCTACATCATTCAGATCAACTTCAAAATTGTTGGACGCTAATAATTTCATAGGTACTGGAATCCCACCAACAAAATTAATCATGGATTCATATATGGGAAAACCTGGGTTAGGGTAAATAACCTCATCTCCTTCGTCAACAAGTGCCAACATTGCAAAAAACATAATAGGTTTTGCCCCAGGAGTTATTACCACATTATTAGCGGATACTGAAATATTACGTGTTTCGCTTACTTCTTGTGCAATTCTTTCTCTTACTTCCATCAGACCAGGTGATGGGCCGTAGTGGGTGTAGCCATTAGACAGTGCATCTTGCGCTGCCTTAATTATATTTGATGGTGTGTCGAAATCAGGTTCTCCTATTTCAAGATGTATTATATTTTTCCCCTGACTTTCTAATGCTTTAGCTTTTGCTAGCACCTCAAAAGCTGTTTCTGTACCAAGATTATTCATGCGATTTGCTAGCTTCATTTATTGCCTCCGAAACTGTTATAAATAGTATACACTCTGTGTTTGTAGTAAGTATATGAGCTATTAAGATAGCGTACTATTAGATTATAATATGATACATCTATATCTAATTGGAATTATTCAATGAAAATTTATTTAGGAACCCCTAGAGGTTTTTGTGCGGGCGTAGTTAGAGCTATAGAAATAGTAGAAAAAGCCATAGAGAAATTTGGCGCTCCTATTTATATAAAGCATGAAATCGTTCATAACAAATATGTAGTGGAAGCATTAGGTAAGAAAGGAGCCATAACAGTCGAAGATGTTGATGAGATACCTGAAGGTTCATCGGTTATATTTTCAGCTCATGGCGCTCCACCTTCTGATTTTGACCTTGCCAGTCAGCGGAATTTGAGAGTAATAGATGCTACTTGTCCATTAGTTACGAAGGTTCATAATGAAGCGAAAAAATATAAGGCAGAAGGTAGAAGGGTTGTTTACGTTGGGCATGCAGGGCATCAGGAAACAAAAGGGACTATGGGTCAAATGTCTATGCATTTGTTAGATGATGAAAATTCCCCGCAAACTCCTAATTGGGATGCATCAA
>CAYPYC010000008.1:8587-14870 GCA_964414905.1 uncultured Dehalococcoidia bacterium | reverse complement strand
AAGCTATTCATTTCAAAAGTATTGTGCCACAAATTATGGATTTATGCCATGGGTTAATGGCATACCGCTGGACTAAATTTGAAACAGGCAGTGGCACATGATAGTTTTTTAATATGTTGGGAGTTAACCAACAAATTAAATATCCTCAGTATCTGTGTATTTTAACCGAGGATACCCCAAAGTGTTTCAGGGGGAGTTGCGCCCTTCCCCTGAAACAGAAAGACACATATGGTAATTTAGGGTGTCATATTTTCAAAGAAATGTTGTAATGTTGAATATATCCAATCTAATGATTGTTTTTATATTTGTCTAAAAAATATATAAGTTTTATACTAACACTGATGCTTTAATCTACCAGTGGGTGATTATAGTTGATAGGAGGCTGAATTGGTTACAAAAACGCAGTATGGATATGTTAAGCCTGCTTCTCTTGAAGAGGAGATGAAAAAATCTTATTTAAGTTATGCGATGAGTGTAATTGTTTCGAGGGCTCTTCCTGATGTTCGTGATGGATTAAAACCTGTACAAAGAAGAATTCTTTATGCAATGCATGATCTTGGAATGCGCCCTGGTTCATCTTTTAAAAAGAGTGCTCGGTTAGTCGGTGAAGTTTTAGGGAAATATCATCCGCATGGCGATAGTGCTGTATATGAAGCAATGGTCCGTATGGCTCAGGATTTTTCTTTGAGAGTACCTTTGGTTGATGGACAAGGTAACTTTGGTAGCGTTGATGGCGATCCTCCAGCTGCGATGAGATATACCGAGTCAAGGTTGACTAGAGAAGCCGAATTAATGTTGTCTAATTTAGATCAAGATACTGTTGATTATTCTGAAAATTTTGATGGCACTCTTGAAGAACCCGCCATATTGCCAGCGAGATTACCTAATTTACTAGTAAACGGTGCTACAGGTATCGCGGTAGGTATGGCTACAAATATACCACCTCACAATCCAACTGAAGTATGTAACGCGATAATTCAGCTAATAGAAAATCCTGATAGCACAATGGACGAATTAATGAAGCATATCAAAGGACCTGATTTCCCTACAGGTGCTACGATCATGGGGAAAGAAGGTATCAGAAATGCTTTTGAAACTGGAAGAGGTCAAGTTATAGTACGGGCGACTGCAACTATTGAAGAAGCAAAAAGATCAAGTAAGATGAAAATAGTTGTGTCGGAGCTACCTTATCAAGTAAACAAAGCTAGTTTAGTTGAAAAGATAGCGGGTTTGGTTAAAACGAAAAGACTTGAAGGTATATCAGAAGTACGAGATGAATCTGACAGAAAGGGCATGCGTATAGTCATGGAGTTGAGAAGTGGTGCTCAGGCTTTTGTGATACTGAATAACTTATACAAATACACTCCGATGCAGAGTTCTTTTTCGGTTAACATGATTGCTCTTGCAAATGGTGTGCCGAAACTGATTAATGTTAAAGAAAGCCTGGGTTATTATATTAAATTTCGGGAAGAGGTCATCTCTAGGAAATTTAGATTTGAACTGAAAAAGGCGAAAGCAAGATGTCATATTTTAGATGGATATCGTGTTGCAATCGCTAATATAGATGAAGTGATTGATTTAATAAGGTCTTCTCAAGATGTTGACGAGGCAAAAACACAACTTATTAGTAAATTCAGTCTTGATGCGATACAAGCTCAAGCAATTCTAGAAATGCAGTTGCGAAGATTAGCAGCATTAGAAACGCAAAAAATTGAAGATGAATATCAGAATTTGCAAGAGCGAATCAGGTATTATGAAGAACAACTTGGAGATCCCAATAAGATACTTGCAGTGGTATCTGAGGAAACTCAGGAAATGAAGAAGTCTCTTAGAGGAGCAAGGCGTACTGCTATAACCGCAACTGTGCAAGAATTTACAAGAGAAGAACTTGAGGCTCATGAACAAATTGTTGTCACGCTTAGTGAAGGCGGATATATAAAACGAATACCCGCAGATACTTATAGGAATCAACATCGTGGTGGAAAAGGGGTGGTGAGTATGAATATCAAAGACGATGACCCTGTAAAACACATAATTGTATGTGATACCCATGACACCATGCTTTTCTTTACGAATAAAGGTAGAGTTTTAGCCATGAGGTCGTTCGAGTTAAGGGCTGATATTGCAAGGAACACCCGTGGGGTCCCTGTCAGAAATGTAATAGCTCTTGCTGCAAATGAAACGGTTAAATCCATTATAGGTGTTAACAGTCTAAAACGCCCAGATTTGTATTTGGTTTTAGCAACTAAAAACGCTTCGATTAAAAAAGTGCAAATGAACAAATTAAGTTCATTGATAACAGAAAGCGGTCAAATACGCAGGGGTGGTTTGATAGTCATGAATGTTAAAAGTGGAGATGAAGTAGTTTCTGCAAAGAATTGTAAAGAAGACGATGATGTGATGATGGTCACACAAAACGGGAAGTCTATCAGATTTGCAATTACTGATATTTTGTCGCGTTCTAGGCAGGCTGGTGGAGTAAGAGGAATGTTATTGGATAAAAAAGACAACATGATTGCAATGGACGTGGTTGTGCCTGAATCTAGGCTACTGGTAATTAGTAAGAATGGTTATGGGAAATTAACAGATTTAGAAAAGTATAGGCCACAGAAAAGAGCTGGGTCAGGATTAAAAACCATGAATATTACTAAAAAGACTGGAACTGTTGCAGCAGCAGAAGTAATAGCAGGTAGTGATGAAGTTTACGTCATTTCTCGGAAAGCTCAGGTAATGAGAACAAGTTTGGATGAAATTAGGAAAACTGGAAGAGTTGCACAGGGTGTGACTATTTTTAAGCCTCGTCCAGGAGATTATGTTTCTGCAATGGCTTGCATGAGGGAATTTAAATACGAAGATCAACCTGAACAATTGAAACTAGTAGGTGCCAAGTTATTAAATAAAGAATAATAGTTTTTATTAATAGCTCATAAAATTGAATTGTATTTGATAGGTTTATCGGTTTAATGTTGTATGTTTGATTCTATCTCGACAAAATTAAATGATATATTTCTCATGTTGGGTAAAAAGGGTACCCTAAGTGAAAAAGATATTGATAAAGCTCTCCGTGATATAAGAATTGCTTTATTGGAAGCTGATGTTGGGTTTAAGGTTGTAAAGCAGATTACAGAAGATATAAGGGAGAAGTGTAATGCCGTAGAGTTACATGCTAGCGTCACTCCTTCACAAATAATTCTTAAGATTACTTCAGAAGTTTTAACTTCAATTCTTGGTTCTGAAGTAAGTGACTTGCAATTAAAATCTGAGTCGATTCCGGTAATTTTACTTATTGGACTTAATGGTTCAGGTAAAACCACTACGACAGCAAAATTAGCTGCACATTTAAAAGATAATGGCCACGCACCTGTTTTAGTGGCTGCAGACATACATAGGCCAGCAGCTGTAGACCAATTGAATATTTTGGGTGATTCAATTAAAACTCCAGTTTATTCTCCAAAAGATGGTGATTCGGCAACAGAAGTTGTAAGTGGAGGGATAGAATTTGCTACTAAAAGTGAAGCAACCTGTATTTTAATTGATACAGCTGGTAGGTTTCAGATAGATGACGACTTGATGAAAGAGTTGAAAGAAATTTATGATGAGGCCAACCCCGTGGAGACTTTATTAGTATTAGATGCAATGGCTGGTCAGGATTCAGTTAACGTAGCTGAAAGTTTTGCAAAAAATATTGGATTGACCGGTGTGGTTTTAACCAAAATTGATGGAGATGCTCGCGGTGGAGCTGCTTTATCGGTGGTTTATACAACCGGTGTTCCTTTGAAATTTTTGGGCACAGGAGAAAAAACAGGTGATATAGAAATATTCCATCCTGATCGAATAGCATCGCGTATTTTAGGAATGGGAGATATTGCTGGATTAACTGAAATTGCGAGCAAGTCATTTAATCAGAATCAGGCGAAGCAATTAGAAAGAAAAATAAAAAAGGATGACTTTGATTTGAATGATTTAGTTGATCAAATGAGTCAAATAAAAAAAATGGGTTCATTAACAGGACTTATTGAAAAAATACCTGGATTACCGAAAAAAAATATTCAATTGCCCAGCAATGATGATGGAGAAAAAAACCTGAAGAAAATAGAGGCTATTGTGAGTTCTATGACTGTGAATGAGAGGAGAAAGCCTGGAATTATTGATGGTAGTAGGCGAAGAAGGATAGCAAAAGGAAGCGGTACAAAACCCAACGATGTGAATAATTTACTAAATCAGTTTTCTCAAATGAAAAAAATGATGAAACGTATGAGGAAAGGAGATTTAAAAGGGCTTTCGATGTTTAGATAAGTGCCAATCCTGTGAATTGTATTGGTTTGATAAGAAACTGTAATTTAATTGAATTTCTTTACGAGAATGTTTAAAAAATGTTGTTTGCTGTTTTAATAAATTAAAATAAAATAAGTGTTCTGTGATGAACGCAAGTTATTGAGCGTTCTATTTTTCATAACGGAGGGATGGCAGAGTGGACGAATGCGACGGTCTTGAAAACCGTTATATCGGCAACGGTATCGTGGGTTCGAATCCCACTCCCTCCGCCATAAATCGTTAATATTTTACGTTAAAGTTTGAATAGTTAAAGAGGTAAGTTGAATTGAGAATACACGAATATCAGGCAAAAGAGATTCTTAGCAATTTTGGTATAAACATTCCAATGGGAGGTAATGCAAAAAATCCAGATGAAGCCTTTGATTTAGCTATGGGACTAGGTGGTAGATGTGTTGTTAAGGCACAAGTATATTCTGGTGGTCGAGGCAAGGCAGGTGGGGTTAAATTAGTAGAAAAAGCTGAAGAGTCTAAAGTAGAGGCTTCACGATTAATAGGGTCTCGATTATATACCGAGCAGTCAGGACCTAATGGATTATTGGTTTCATCAGTTTTGATAGAAGAACCAGTCAATATTGCCGGAGAGATATATATTTCCATTTTGGCAAATCCTGAAACAGAAACGCATATTGTTATGTTAAGTAAATTTGGTGGAGTCGATATAGAAGAACTAGCAGAAAAATCTCCTGAAAAAATTAAACGGTGTGAAATTGATCCAGTCTATGGCTTGATGGATTATCAGGCTAGAGACTTAATTTATGCAGCAGGTATAGATATTGACAAACGTAAAGCAGTGTTCCAAATCTTATCAAGGATGTATGAAATATATAGTAAATACTATTGTTCTTTGATAGAAATTAACCCTTTAGCGATTACAGGTACTGGTGATTTGATTGCAGCTGACGCAAAGATTTTATTCGATGATGACGCTTTATATAAAAATAATGAATTATTAGAATTACGGGATATTGCGCAAGAAGATCCACTAGAATCTATAGCCCGCGAACATAATATTAGCTATGTTAAGTTGGATGGAGATGTTGGTTGCTTAGTGAATGGGGCTGGTTTAGCTATGGCAACAATGGACGTGACAACTAGTTCAGGTTCGGGACCTGCTAATTTTTTAGATGTTGGTGGAGGGGCTAGTCCTGATAAGGTTTGCGAGGCTATGAAAATTATACTTTCTGATAATGATGTCAAAAAGATATTGGTGAATATATTTGGAGGTATTCTTCGTTGCGATTTGGTAGCGACAGGAATAGTTAATGCATTTACGAGTGTAGGGAATACAAATATTCCTTTGATCGTGCGTATGGCCGGTACAAATGCAAATCAGGGTGTTTCTATATTAAGACAGTCGAAATTGAAGGTCATTTTTGTACAAAACTTAGATGCTGCTTCAATTGCGATTAGGGAGAATTGAAAGTAATGTCGATAATAATAGATGAAGATACAACAGTTTTGGTTCAAGGAATAACAGGTAAAGAGGGAAGTTTTCATGCAGAGAAATGTTTGGATTACGGTACCAAGATAGTTGGCGGTGTTACGCCAGGTAAGGGTGGCACGAAAATATTGGGTAATATAGAAGTGTATGAAAACATGAAAATTGCTGTAAAAGAAACGAATGCGAATACTTCTTTAGTATTTGTACCCCCAGCTTTTTCTCCTGATGCGATATTCGAAGCAGTTGATGCAGGTATTCAAACTATAGTAGTAATTGCCGAAGGTGTTCCCGTAAGTGACACCTTAAAGGTAATAAGGAACATTAGGACAAAAGAAGATGTGAGATTAATAGGTCCAAATTGCCCCGGACTTATTTCGCCAGGTGATAAATGTAAGGTGGGTATAATGCCTGGTAATATACATAAACCAGGTAAGGTAGGACTGGTTTCTAGAAGCGGCACCCTTACTTATGAAGCAGTAGCGCAGTTAACAGGATTGGGTATTGGCC